>JBKOUH010000528.1:0-3499 GCA_046723285.1 Pseudomonadota bacterium | reverse complement strand
CTCTATCTCTACTTCGAGAGCAAGGAAGATCTGTTCCGCAGCATGGTGCGCAGCCTCTTGCTGCCCAACGTCGCCATGGCCGAGCAGCGCATCGCCGAACACAAGGGCTCGGCCGCCGAGCTGATGCGCGGGCTGGTGATGACATTCGGGCGCATCATCACCGAGAGCAAGCTCGGCGCGATCCCGAAGCTCATCGTCGCCGAGGCCACGAACTTCCCCGACCTCGCGAAGTTCTATTACGAGGAAGTCATCAAGCGCGGCATGCGCGCCATGAGCGGCTTGCTTCAGCGCGGCGTCGAGGCCGGCGAATTCCGGCCGATCCCGATCGAGCAGTTCCTGCCGCTCCTGATGGGGCCGCTGCTGCTGCTCATCGTCTGGAAGCACGGGTTCGAGCGCGCGGGCGTGCCGCCGCTGCCCGTCGAAGCTGTCATCGCGCAGCACGCCGACTGTCTGCTCCGCGCGCTCGCGCCCGATGGGCCAGCGCGCAAGGAGGCGAAACATGAGCGTAAGAAGTAAGATCCTCCGCGTCGTCGTGCTGCTCGCCGTCGCCGGCGGCGGCGCCTACGCCTACTACAAATTCAGCGGCCCCTCCGGGCCCGGCTTCTATCAGGGCTATGTCGAGGGCGAATCGATCCGCGTCGCGGCGCCGGTCGCGGGTACGCTCACCAAGCTCCTGGTCCGGCGCGGCGAAATGGTGCGGGCCGGCGCACCGCTGTTCGAGTTCGACTTGACCGACGCCTTGGCGGCGCGCGACCAGGCGGCCGAATCCTTGCGCTACGCCGAGGCGCAACTGCGCCGCCAGCAGGAGCTGGTCGCGACCCGCGCATCCTCGCAGGAGCGGCTCGATGCGGCACGCGACGCGTTCGAGAAAGCCCGTGCCGCGCTGCGCCAGGCCGAGCGGCGCCTCGTCGAGATGGCGCCCAAGGCGCCGGCCGACGCCTTCGTCGAGGACACGATGGGCTTGCCGGGCGACTTCATGACCGCCGGCACGCCCGTCGTCTCGCTGCTGCCGCCGGATCGCATCAAGCTCCGCTTCTTCGTGCCCGAATCCGCGTTCGCGGCGACTCAAACCGGCCGCATCGCGACCTTCCGCTGCGATGGCTGCCCGGCGGGCCTGCGCGCGCGCATCGTCTACGTTTCGCCGCGCGCCGAATACACGCCGCCGGTGATCTACAGCGTCGGCAGCCGCGAGAAGCTGGTGTATATGGTGGAGGCGATCCCGATCGATCCGCCGGTGCGCTTCAAGCCCGGCCAGCCCGTCGACGTGAACAAGGTCTTTCAGGACCCGGCGCCGGCCCAGGCCGAGGGGCGCTAGCCATGGATGGCGCGGTACAGCCGGCCGAAAACGGCCGCGTCAGGAGCGATCGCGTGATCGCGGTCGAGGGACTCTCCAAGAGCTTCGGCGGCAAGATCGTCGTCGACAACATCGCCATCGACGTTCGGCGCGGGCAGGTGTTCGGCTTCCTCGGGCCCAACGGCAGCGGCAAGACGACGACGATCCGCATGCTGTGCGGCCTGCTCACGCCCGACGCCGGCACCGGCACCTGCCTCGGCCACGATATCCGCACCGAGCAGACCGCGATCAAGCGCCGCGTCGGCTACATGACGCAGCGCTTCAGCCTCTACGAAGATCTCTCGATCCGCGAGAATCTCGAGTTCATCGCGCGCGTCTACGGCATGGATCGCCGTGCGCAACGCGTCGCGGCGGCGCTCGAGCAGCTCGGCCTTGTCGCGCGCCAGAACCAGCTCGCCGGCACGCTCTCGGGCGGCTGGAAACAGCGCTTGGCGCTGGCGGCCTGCATCCTGCACGAACCCGAGCTCTTGCTGCTCGACGAGCCCACGGCCGGCGTCGATCCCAAGGCGCGGCGCGAATTCTGGGACGAGATTCACCGGCTCGCGGCGCGAGGGCTTACCGTCCTCGTCAGCACGCACTACATGGACGAGGCCGAGCGCTGCCACGAGATCGCGTACATCGCCTACGGCAAGCTGATCGCGCGCGGCACGGTCCACGACGTCATCAGCCGCGCGGGCCTCGCGACGTGGCTGGTCGAGGGCGAGGGCCTCGGCGCGTTGGCCGAGCGCCTGCGCAAGACGGACGGCGTCGACATGGTCGCCGCGTTCGGAACCGCGCTCCATGTGAGCGCCATGGACGAGGCGGCGCTCGAGCGCGCGATCGCGCCCTATCGCGACGATCCGCGCTGGCACTGGGAACATTCCGAGGCGAGCCTCGAGGACGTCTTCATCCAGCTGATGGCGCAAAGCCGGAGCGAGCAGCCATGAACGGATTCTCGCTCGGGCGCTTCATCGCGATCCTGGTCAAGGAATTCGTGCAGATGCGGCGCGACCGCCTGACCTTCGCGATGATCATCGGCATCCCGATCATGCAGCTCATCCTGTTCGGCTTCGCGATCAACAGCGATCCCAAGAATCTGCCGGCGGTGGTGCGCTCCTCCGACAACAGCGTGTTCGCGCGCGATTTCGTCGTGGCGCTCCGGAACTCGGGCTACTTCGAGATCAAGGGCGAGGCCGCCAGCGAGGAAGATGCGCAGCGCCTCATCGAAACCGGCCGCGTCCAGTTCGTCATCAACATCCCCTCGGATTTCTCGCGCGAGCTGATGCAGGGCCGCCGCCCGCAGATCCTGGTCGAGGCCGACGCCACCGATCCCGCGGCCACCAGCAATGCGATCGCGGCGCTGATGAACGCGGCGCGCTCGGCCTTCGATCGCGAGCTCGTCGGCGCGCTCGCGCGCTTGAAGGCCGGGGCCGACCCGATCGATCTCGTCATCCACCGCCGCTACAACCCGGAGGGCATCACGCAATACAACGTGGTGCCGGGCCTGATGGGCGTCGTCCTCACCATGACCATGGTGGTGATGACGGCGATGGCGATGACGCGCGAGCGCGAGCGCGGCACGATCGAGGCCCTGCTGGCGACGCCCGCGCGGCCGGGCGAGGTGATGCTGGGCAAGATCGTGCCCTACATCGCGGTCGGCTACATCCAGGTCGTGCTGATCCTGCTCGCGTCGTGGGCGCTCTTTTCGGTGCCGATCATCGGCAGTCTCTGGCTGCTCTTGGCGGCGCTCGTCGTCTTCATCGCCGCCAATCTCTGCATCGGCTTCACGATCTCGACCGTGGCGCAGAGCCAGCTTCAGGCGATGCAGATGTCGTTCTTCTTCTTCCTGCCCTCGCTGCTGCTGTCGGGCTTCATGTTCCCCTTCCGCGGCATGCCGGATTGGGCGCAGACGCTGGGCGAGGTCTTCCCGCTCACGCACTTCCTCCGCATCATCCGCGGCATTCTGCTGAAAGGAAACGCATTCCCCGATATCGCCAACGAGCTCTTGGCGCTGACGGCGATTCTCTCCGTCGTCACCTTCGTCGCCATGAAGCGCTACCGCCGCACGCTGGATTAGCGCGCGGGCAATTCGATGCGCGCGCCTTGGATGCGGGCCTCGAGCAGCGGCTTGATGCGGGCAGCGGCCATCGCGGTGTCGTCGGGCGG
>JBKOUH010000015.1:0-3654 GCA_046723285.1 Pseudomonadota bacterium | reverse complement strand
TCGTGTGGTCCCTCGCCTATCACCTGCTCAATGGGATCCGGCATCTGGCGTGGGATATCGGCTTTGGCTTTGCCGTTCCGACGGCCACCAAATCGGGCATCCTCGTGATTGCGGCTTCGCTCGTGGTCGCAGTCGGCGCCTTCGCGCTCGCCTATGCCGGCCAAGGCGGCTACTACCAATGAGCCTCGAGACTCCGCTGCACAAGGTTCGCGGCATGGGTTCCGCGCACTCGGGCGTCAGCCATTTCTGGCGTCAGCGCGTGACGGCCGCCGCGCTCATTCCGCTCTCGATCTGGTTCGGGGTGTCGCTGCTCGGTCTGGTCGGCGCCCACGAAGCGGCAACGCTGACGTTTCTCTCTCAGCCTCTCAATGCCATCCTGATGGCTGCGTTTGTCATCATTCTGCTTTACCACATGGCCTTGGGACTCCAGGTCGTGATCGACGATTACATCCACAATGACGGCCAGAAACTGGTTCTCATGCTGCTGATGCGCGGCTTTGCCATCGCCGCGGGCGCGACGTCGATCTTCGCTCTTCTTCGCATAGCAGGACCGCTCTAGATGAACGCCTACAACATCGTTGATCACACGTTCGATGTCGTGGTCGTGGGCGCCGGCGGCGCGGGATTGCGCGCGACGCTGGAATGCGCGGCGCGCGGTCTCAAGACGGCCTGCATCACCAAAGTCTTTCCGACGCGCAGCCACACGGTCGCAGCACAAGGAGGGATCTCCGCCGCGCTCGGCAACATGGGCGAGGACGATTGGCGCTGGCACATGTACGACACGGTCAAGGGCTCCGACTGGCTCGGAGACCAGGACGCGATCGAATACATGTGCAAGGAGGCGGCGGCCGCCGTCGTCGAGCTCGAGCACTACGGCGTGCCGTTCTCGCGCACGCCCGAGGGCAAGATCTATCAGCGCGCGTTCGGCGGCATGACGACGAATTACGGCCGCGGCATCGCGCAGCGCACCTGCGCCGCCGCCGACCGCACCGGCCACGCGATCCTGCACACGCTCTATCAGCAATCGCTGCGCTTCAACGCCGAGTTCTTCGTCGAGTATTTCGCGCTCGATCTCTTGGTCGAGGACGGGCGCGTTCTGGGCGTCGTCGCCTGGAACCTCGACGACGGCAAGATCCACCGCTTCCGCGCGCACCAGACCGTGCTCGCGACCGGCGGCTACGGGCGCATCTATTTCTCGTGCACCGGCGCCCACACGCAGACCGGCGACGGCAACGCGATGGCGCTGCGCGCGGGCCTGCCGTGCCAGGACATGGAGTTCATCCAGTTCCACCCGACCGGCATCTACGGCGCCGGCTGCCTGATCACCGAAGGCGTGCGCGGCGAAGGCGGGTATCTCACCAACGCCAACGGCGAGCGCTTCATGGAGCGCTACGCGCCCTCGGCCAAGGACCTCGCGAGCCGCGACGTCGTCAGCCGCTCGATGACGATCGAGATGCGCGAAGGCCGCGGCTGCGGGCCCAACAAGGACTACATCCACCTGCACTTGGAGCATCTGCCGGCGGCGACGATCCACGAGCGCCTGCCCGGCATCGCCGAGACCTCGCGCATCTTCGCCGGCGTCGACGTCACCAAGGAGCCGATCCCGGTGCTGCCGACCTCGCACTACAACATGGGCGGCGTGCCCGCGAACTACAAAGGCGAGGCGGTCACGATCAAGGACGGCAATCCCGACGCGGTGATCCCCGGCCTGATGGCGATCGGCGAGGCGGCCTGCGTTTCCGTGCACGGCGCCAACCGCTTGGGCTCCAATTCGCTGCTCGATCTCGTCGTCTTCGGCCGCGCCGCGGCGCTCCATTGCGCCGAGGTGATCGCGCCCGGCGAGAAGCATCAGCCGCTCAAGAACGGCGCCACCGATCTGGCGCTCGACCGCTTCGATCGTCTCCGTCACGCCAAGGGCGGCACGCCCACGGCCCAGCTCCGCCTCGAGATGCAGAAGGTGATGCAGGCCGATTGCGCCGTCTTCCGCACCGGGAAGGTGCTGAAAGACGGCGTCGCGCGCATGAAGCAGGTCTGGGAAGGGAAGCACGACATCAAGGTATCCGACCGCTCGCTGATCTGGAATTCCGACCTCGCCGAGACGCTCGAATTCGACAATCTCATCTATCAGGCAATGGTCTCGATCAGCTCGGCCGAGAACCGCACCGAAAGCCGCGGCGCCCACGCGCGCGAAGATTTCCCGAAGCGCGACGACAAGAACTGGCTGAAGCACACGGTCGTCTGGTGCGACGAGAAGGGCGGCGTCAAGATCGACTACCGCCCCGTGCACCTCAACACGCTCACCAACGACGTGCAGAGCTTCCCGCCGAAGGAGCGGGTGTACTGATGGCCGAATTCACGCTGCCGCAGAACTCCAAGATCAAGCCGGGCAAGTCCTGGCCCGCGCCGGCGGGCGCCAAGCGCGTCAAGAAATTCCGTGTCTACCGCTACGATCCGGACACGAAGGAGAACCCGCGCCTCGACACCTACGAGGTCGATCTCGACGCCTGCGGGCCGATGGTCCTCGACGCCATCATCAAGATCAAGAACGAGGTCGACGCGACCTTGACCTTCCGCCGCTCGTGCCGCGAGGGCGTGTGCGGCTCGTGCGCGATGAACATCGACGGCACCAACACGCTCGCCTGCACGAAATACATTTCCGACGTCAAAGGCGACGTCGCGATCTATCCGCTGCCGCACATGGACGTGGTCAAGGATCTCGTCGCCGATCTCACCAAGGCCTATGCGCAGCTGGCGCTGATCGAGCCCTGGCTCAAGAGCAAGAGCCCGCCGCCGACGCGCGAGCGCCTGCAATCGGCCGAGGAGCGCGCCAAGCTCGACGGGCTCTGGGAGTGCATCCTCTGTTTCTGCTGCACCACCGCGTGCCCGTCCTATTGGTGGAATCCCGACCGCTATCTCGGGCCCGCGGTGCTGCTCCAGGCCTATCGCTGGATCGCCGACAGCCGCGACGAGGAGACCGGCGAGCGCCTCGACGCGCTCGAGGATCCGTTCCGCCTCTACCGCTGCCACACGATCATGAACTGCACCAAAACCTGCCCCAAGGGCCTCAACCCCGCCAAGGCCATCGCCGAAACGAAGAAGCTGATGGTGGCAAGGAAGGGGTAGGCGCGATAGCGCGGGCCGGCGGCGCTGCCGCGACGATGCCGCGCGCCGCCGGCCCCCGCCTCCCTCACGCGGGGCGCGACCGAACGGATTTGATCAGAATGGGCTCGTGCGTCAGCGGCGCCGGCTTGGCGCGCGCGAACAGGCGCGCGAGCGCCGCGAACCAGCGGCCAACGTCGGCCGTCATCGCCGCGGCGCGCATCTGCTGCGCGCGCTTCATGTAATAGTCGAATTCGTCGGGGGTGATCTCGACGCTGAGCGGCTTGGCGGGCGGCGTCGCAGCCTCTCCGGCGGTCGCGGAATGCGTTGCGTCGGTCGCGTCCATGGAAGACCTCTCTCATCGCGAGGCGTCTTCCTCCCCGGGGCCGCGGCTTCCCGCGCCTTCGCGCGACGCCGTCTTATTGCAATGCACAATTCAGATTAGCCGGTGATTATTGCGATTTTAAGAATGATATTGCGATGCACAAAAATCGGCGCGTCTGCCGCGCGTAGCAGCATCGTGCCGTTCCGCCGGGCATCGCGCCTGTTCAGCCC
>JBKOUH010000247.1:0-14015 GCA_046723285.1 Pseudomonadota bacterium | reverse complement strand
CAGTAGCATCATTGCCGCGCCCCGCGCAGCAATCCGCGGCGGGGTGCGACTGACTGCCAAAGGCCGCGCCCCATAGACGGCGTGACGGTGACCTAGCAAAGTCAACATTTCCTTTCGATGGCCGGCGGAGTCGGCCGACAGCGTAAATTCGCGGAGTCTAATAAAATGTACGTCCAGTGAACTTCGACTATGGGGTTGTACTAAATCGCAATGAGAACCGCGAGTCCCAGTCGCGGGCGCCGCAATAGAAGATGTATTCGCTTTTCGGTCTTAACCACAATTTCGCCCGTACTCTGGTTAATTAGTTATTTACATGTCTCCACCAAGAGTAACTCGGCATGCTGCTATCTGCACGCGCGACGCCGACCGGGGTCGGACACGGGAAAGTCCAAAGACCGCGCGCCGTAACTATCTTTTGGGGAATGGCGCGGGTTCTATGAGGAGCGTTTTCACGATGTCAGCGCGCTTCACGGTCGCAGCCGCTTTGAGCGCGCTCGTGCCCGTGCCCGGCTCGGCCGGCGCCAAGACACTCAAGGAGGCAGCCGAAACCGCGGTCGCCACGCATCCCGAAGTGGGGCAGCTGCGCTTCTCGCGGCGCGCGATCGAGCAGGAACTGCGCGGTGCGCGCGGCGGATACCTGCCGCAGCTCGACGTGCGCGGCGCCTTGGGCCACGAATGGACGAACAACGTTTCGACGCGCACGCGCGTCGAGCGAAGCAACGGCCAGGGCGGCCGGATCGATATGAACCGCTACGAGGCGGGCGTCAGCCTCCGCCAGCTGCTGTTCGACGGCTTCGGCACCGATTCGGAAGTGAGCTGCCAGTACTACCGCGTCGAATCCTCGGCGTTCCGCACGATGGACACGGCGCAGGCGATCGCGCTGCGCGCCATCGAACCCTATCTCGAGGTTCAGCGCACGCAGCGCATCCTCGAGATCTCGCTGCAGAACGTGCGCGTGCATGAAGAGATCCTGTGGCGCGTGCAGGCGCGCACCCGCGGCGGCCGCGGCCTGCAGTCCGACGTCGATCAGGCGCAGGCGCGGCTTTCGAACGCGCAGGCCAACGTCTCCACGGCGCGCCGGCAATATGGCGACGCGGTGGCGCTCTATATCCAGGCGGTCGGCGAGTAGCCGACCGCGATCACCGACACCGGCTCGCCCTACAGCGCACTGCCGCCCGGCGCCGAAGACGCGGTGGCCGCGGCCATGGACCAGGCGCCGGCCGTTCGCACGGCCCTGTCCGACGTGCGCGTGGCACATGACGCGATCGGCGTTGCCGACTCGCGCTGGTTTCCGGTCGTCACGGCCGAGGCCAACGACAACTTCCTCTACAACGCCGACGGCGTGCGCGCGCAGGCAGAGCAGTTCTCGCTCATGCTGCAGGGCCGCCGGAACCTCTATCGCGGCGGCAGCGACCTCGCGCGCAAGCGTGAGTCCGTGGCGCGGCTCTACGAAGCGCGTGAGACGCTCGAGCGTTCGCGCCGCGAAGTGGCGCAGCAGACGCGCGTGTCGTGGAACGCCGTGCAGTCCGCGCGCGAGCGCCGCGTGGCGCTGCAGCAGCAGTTGACCGCCAACGAGCGCGTGCGCGTCGCCCATTCGCAGCAGTTCGATCGCGGCCGCCGCACGCTTTTGGACCTGCTCGATATCCAGAATGAAATCTTCAACAACCAGACCGGCATCGCGATCGAGGAAGCGAGGGTGCGCGTCGGCATCTTCCGCACCCTCGCCAGCATGGGCCGCTTGCTTGAGATTCTGCAGATCGCGCCCCCGGGCGAGGCCACCCGTCCGCCGCCGCCCCCACCGGGCCCGACGCGACCCCCGGCGCAGCCGCCGAAGCAGTAACCATCCTCCTTCGTAGATCCCGGCGGCGTTAAGCATGATCTTGTTTGACGCCGCCATTTTCCTTCGCTATTCAGCCCCATCGTTGCTTCGAGCCTAACGAAATTGGTTAACGGCTCGAGCATCTGACCGATGACAGGCCCCGCGGGGCCGTCATCGCGGCCGCCTCCCGATCCCTTCCCGGTCCCCCGCTGGATCGGCCGGATCGGCGATCGCTCCCCGAGGCGGCGGCGATGGGTTGGATTTCCTCCCGATTCGGCACGCGCAGCCTCGACGATACCGGCGTTGCAACTGAGAAGCGTGTCGGCCGCGGATGGCTCCAGCCACGCTAATGGGAAGCCTTCCATGACGACCGAAAAGGACCGCCCGGGCGAGACGATTCCGCTCGAGCAGATCGAAGCGTTCGAGATCGCCGCGATGAAGGATCCCGGCATTGCCCGGGTCGAGCTCGCGCAATCGGGCGTGACCCCGATCGAGGTGCATCGTCCCGCGGCCGGGCAGACCCTCAACATCACGGTCGTCGCCAGCCGTCCGCTGAAGATCGATTTCAACGCCGCCGATGTGAAGGCGCGCGAAGTCGTCAAGGACGACCTCGTTCTCGAATTCGACGACGGCGGCAAGATCGTCCTCAAGGAATGCATGACCGCGTTCGGCATGCTGGGCGAGGTGCGGACCACCATCATCCAGCCCGACGGCAAGCACTACGCCTTCACCGAGCTGCTCTCGCCGACCGCCGGCCCGCGCACCGCGGATCGGGCGGCACCGGGCACTTCCGGCGACGTCGTCATCATCCAAAAGCCGCACGCGGGCGACACCGAGCACTTCAAGCTCACCGACCAGAAGCCGATGGTGCTCAACTTCGGCTTCGGCGAAGTGTCGAAGTCGGTGGTCGGCAAGGACGGCAGCCTCGTCCTCCCCTTCAAGGACGGCGCAGTCCTAGTGCTCGAGGGCTACAGCGCGCTCAAGGACAATCACAGCGTCGGGATATACTTCGCCAAGGGCGACAAGATCGCGCTCGCCGACCTCGCGCCCGGAGCCGGGCCCGACGAAGGCGCCGAAGGCGGGCGCTTGTTCACGGAATTCGCGTCCGGCGGAACGTTGCCCGGCCTCGACCACTTAGGCCCGCTCGGCCCGCTGCCGTTCACGCTCATTCCGCCGCCCCTTCCGCCGCCGCGCCCGCCGGAAGGCGAGCACCCGACCTATTTCATCAAGGGCCCTGGGTGCCTGATCGAGGACGTCGATCCGGCCTATACGTTCGGCGTCACCAACGTTCAGCTCCAAGTGGGCCAGACGCGCTCGGTCGACATCCATGTCGAATTCGCGGCGCTGCAGGCCGGCCGCGGTGCCGCGTCGTTCGCGGATTTCGTCGGCCACACGCAGTTCCTGTTCAACGCGATCCAAGCCGCCGCCGCGAGCGAGGCCGGCATCACGGTCGCCGATCTCGGCAATGGCGCGGTGCGCGTCACCTTCGCCGCCAACGCTTCGACCAACCAGCTCACCTTCAACATACTGCCGGTCGACGACGGCATCGACGAGCCGATCGAAGACTTCCGCTTCGTTCTCAACAACGAGCAGGTCACCGGCGGCGCCACGCCGGGCGTGATCGTCGTCGGCCCCGGCACCAGCTTCGTCGACAGCCAGCTCCTCGACCTCGACGAGCACCAGGTCACGATCAGCGACGCCGTCGGCAACGAGGGCGACAAACTCGTCTTCGATGTGCACCTCTCAAATCCGATCGACAAGGATCTGACACTCGACCTGCACGCCCAGCCGCTCGTGACCGTCAACACCAACGCGGCTACGCCCGGAGTTGACTTCGAGGCCGGCAATTTCGAGTACAGCATCGACGGCGGCGCCACCTGGCTCGCCGCGACCGGGCCCAATGGCACGATCGTCACGATCCCGGCCGGCACCTCCGACTTGAAGGTCCGTATCGACACCTTCACCGACGGCGTGCTCGAGGGCGATGAAAGCTTCCTGCTGACGGTCGCCAACAAGGACCAGCTCGACCATTGCGACGTGACCAAGATCGTCGACGGCGCCGGCTACATCTTCGACAGCGGTGTCTGCCACACGCCGCCTCCGGACTGGTTCGTCTGCGGCCCGCCCTGCCTCATCGAGGAGGTCGATCCCACCTTCACGCTCGGCATCTCCGATCTCGCGCTTCAGGCCGGTCAGGAGCGCTCGATCGACGTGCGCGTGGACTTCGCTTCGTTCCACACCGGCCACGACGCGGCGTCCTTCGCCGATCTCGGCGGCAACAGCTTCCTGTTCGACGCGCTCTCCGACGCCGCCTCCAACGAGACCGGCATCACGGTCGCCGATCTCGGCAACGGCGCGGTGCGCGTCACCTTCGCCGCCGATGCCTCGACGACGCAGCTCGCGTTCAATCTCGAGGCGGTGCAGGACAACATCGGCGAGAACATCGAGGACTTCCGCATCGTCCTCGATAACTCGCAGGCCACGAACGGCGCCCAGGCGGGCGTCGTGACGCCCGGCGAAGGATCGAGCTTCGTCACCAGCCACATCGTCGAATCCGACGAATACTCGGTCGTCATCGGCGACGACTGCGGTTGCCCGCCGGAGGAAAACACGCCGCCTCGGGCCCGCGACGATTCGGCCGACGCCTGCGGCGCGCCGGTCACGATCGCGGTCCTCGACAACGATAGCGACAGCAACGGCGATACGCTGAGGGTCGAGGCCTTTACCGATGCCGCCAACGGCACGCTGGTGCTCAATCAGGACGGCACCTTCACCTACACGCCAGTCGCGAACTTCACGGGCACCGACAGCTTCAGCTACGCGGTCGGCGACGGCAACGGCGGCACCGATACGGCCGTCGTGACGATCACGGTCCGCGACGGCGAGGTTTGCGATTGCGAAATTCCTCCCCCGCCGCCGTGCGACTTGCCCCCGCCGCCGCAGGATTGCGATGGACCGCGCCGGGATTGGTCGAACAATCGCGGCAACTGGTCGGCCTCGACGAACGCGGCATTCGCGGCGCTCATCGGCCTGCCCTTGGCCGAAGGGCTCCAGAATCACGACGATAACGGCCGCAATTGGCAGAGCGGCGACGACCATCACGGCGACGGCCGCCACGGCAGCCACACGCAGAATGCGAGCGGCCCGGGCGACGACGCCGGCGGCGGCTGGACTTGGTCGAACGGCAACGACGATCACCGCGGGCGCAATGGCTCCGACGGCGAGACCGAGCATTCGAGCGGCTGGAAGTGGACGAACTGGGATGATCGTGGCGATAGCCAAGAGTCCCATTCGAACCACTCATCCGGCGATCGTGGCTCGAACGGCTGGCCGTCGCCGCACGAAACCGGGCCGCAGCCCGACAGCGGCGACGGTCCGACCGGCCCGCACATCATGGCCGGCCCCGCGATAGACCCGCAGGGAGGGCAGAACGGCTCGGCGATGCCGGTCATTTCCGGCACGGCCGGCGACGACACGCTCGTGGCCAAGGCAGGCTTCGCCGAGATCCGCGGCGGGGCCGGCTTCGACACCTTCAAGTTCGACGACAGCGGCGTGCTCGATCTCGCACTGCTCTCCGGCAAGGTGACCGGCATCGAAAAGGCCGACATCACCGGCACCGGCAACGTCGAGTTGAAGCTCACCTTCCAGGATCTGCTGACCATGACCGACAGCGGGCATCAGCTCACCATCGTCGGCGACAGCGGCGACAAGGTCTCGGCCGATCTCTCCGGCCACAACGTCGCGGTCGCCGACATGGGCGCCTTCACCCGCTACGTCATCGATGGCGGCGCCGCGACGCTCGACATCGACAACCACGTGCAGAAGAACATCGTCGGCATCTGACCTAGGAACGCTTCGGCGCCCGCGGCGAAGCGTTCTCACGATGCCACGGTGACGTCCGGCCGCCAGCCTTGGCCCCACGCCCCCGATGACGATGCCTTCTTCAGCGGATGAAGCATCTCCAAGCGCTCGAAGGGGGAGGGGGAGGATGGACGGCTCGGAAACGGCGGCGGCGCTGCGCCGGCTGGAGATCGCGCAATCGCGCGATTTCGCCGCTTGGCTGTCCGAGCGCCGCGTCGCCATCGCGCTCACCACCGGAGAGAGCGGCCGGCTCGTGCTTGTCGGCGCGGGCGAAAACGGCAGGCTTTCGGTCTTTCTGCGCACCTTCGACGGCGCCTACGGCCTCCACGCCAGCGGCCAGACGCTGCTGATGGCAACATCGTTCCAAATCTGGCGCTTCGAAAACACCGTGGCACCTGGTCGCAGCGCCTCGGGCTACGACAAGCTCTATGTGCCGCGCGTCGCCTACACGACCGGCGAGGTGAACGCCGGCGACGTCGGTATCGCCGCCGATGGCACGATCCTCTTCGCCAACAGCCTCTTCAGCTGCGTCGCCGCGGCGAGCGTCGAATTCAGCTTCACGCCGGTCTGGCGTCCCAGCTTCGTCTCGCGCCTTCTTCCCGAAGACCGCTGCCATCTGACCGGCTTCGCGCTCGAGGACGGGCTACTGCGCTACGTGAGCGCGGCCAGCGCATCCGACGATCCCGCCGGATGGGTGCGCGGCATCGCCAATGCCGGGCTGGTGATGGACGCCGCCACGGATGCCGTCGTCGCGGAGGGGCTCGCGCTGCCGCTGGCGCCGCGCCTTCACGAGCGGCGGCTTTGGCTCGACGAGGCGGCAAGCGGGCTTTTCGGCTTCATCCATCTCGACTCGACGGCGTTCGAGGAGGTGGCCTTCTGCCCTGGCTGGCTCGCGGGCCTCGCCTTCGTCGACGGCTACGCCGTGGTCGCGACCTCGATCATGCGCAACGGGCGCGGCATGGGCGGCCTGCCGCTCGAGCACAATCTCGAAACCTATCGCGCCAAGGCGCAGACGGCCGTCTGCATCATCGATCTCGCGAGCGGCGAGGTGGCGCATTGGATGCGCTTCGACGGCCTGCCCGAAATCCGCGACGTCGCAGTGATGCGCGAGACGCAGCGCCCGGCCGCGCTCGGCCTTGCCGGCGAGGACATCCGCCGCGTCCTGAGCGTGGGACCCGACCGCTCGCTGAGGCCGACGCGCAACGGGGGCGTCTCGGCCTGAGGTGCTTCGGCGGAACACGCTGCGCGCCCGGCGCGTTGCATGGTCGCGGGCTTTGTGCTTAACCCGCGCCGCCTCCTCTCGAGACGAACAACATCATGCCAGCCTTCAAGACCCTCGACGATATCGACGTCGCCGGCAAGCGCGTCGTGCTCCGCGCCGATTTGAACGTGCCGATGAAGAACGGCAAGGTCACCGACGAGACGCGCATCGTGCGGCTCACGCCCACGATCTCCGAACTCGCGAAAAAGGGCGCGCGCGTCGTCGTAATCTCGCATTTCGGCCGGCCGGGCGGCAAACCGGTGCCCGAGATGTCGCTGATGCCGCTCTCGGCACCGCTCGCGCGTGCGCTCGGCGGCATGAAGGTGCATTTCGCGCTCGATTGCGTCGGCCCGGCCGCCGAAGCGGCCGCCAAGAACCTTCCGGCCGGCGAGGTTCTGCTTTGCGAGAATCTCCGCTTCCATGCCGAGGAGGAGGAGAACGATGCGGGCTTCGCAAAGCAACTCGCGGCGCTCGGCGATATATACGTCAACGACGCGTTCTCGACCGCGCATCGCGCGCATGCCTCGACCGAGGCTATCGCGCGGCTCTTGCCCGCCGCGGCCGGGCGGCTCATGGAAGCGGAGTTGAAGGCGCACGGCGCCGCGCTGGAAAATCCAAAGCGCCCCGTCGCGGCCGTCGTCGGCGGCGCCAAGATTTCCACGAAGCTCGCTCTCCTCGGCAATCTCGTCGCCAAGGTCGATCACCTCGTGATCGGCGGCGCGATGGCCAACACGTTCCTGAACGCTCAAGGCGTCGCGGTCGGCAAGAGCCTCTGCGAGCACGCGATGGCCGATGCCGCGCGCGACGTCATGGCCAAAGCCAAGGCGCGCGGCTCGACCGTGCATCTTCCGACCGATGTCGTCGAAGCCGCCGAATTCAAGGCCGGTGCGCCGCACAAGGCCGTCGCGCGCGACAAGGTCGACGCGGATCAGATGATCCTCGATATCGGGCCGGAATCCGCGCGCGCACTCGCGAAGCTGCTCGAGGGCATGAAAACGCTGGTCTGGAATGGGCCGCTCGGCGCGTTCGAGCTGAAGCCATTCGACGAGGCGACGAATGTCGTGGCCAAAGCGGCGGCGCGGCTGACCAAGGCGGGCAAGCTTTTGAGCGTCGCCGGTGGCGGCGACACGGTGGCCGCGCTCAACAATGCGGGCGTGGCAGGCGATTTCAGCTACGTCTCCACGGCCGGGGGCGCTTTCCTCGAATGGCTCGAGGGCAAGACGCTCCCCGGCGTGGCGGCGCTGGAAGCGGCCGCGAAACGCTAGGCGGCGACGCTGGTTTCAAGAGCAAAGCCGGCCTTCGCCCAATCCTCCTTGCCCTCCTTGTAGTCGCGAACGCGCGAATATCCGAGCTGCGCGAGGCGCTCGGCGGCGATGGTCGAATTGCGGCACGGCGTGTTGGCGCAATAGACGACGATCTCGGCATCCTTGTCGGGCAACAGGCGCGGGGCGAGCGCGTCGACCTGGTCGTGCGGGATGTTGAGGGCGCCGGGCAGATGCGCATCGGCGAAATAGCGCGGCGGCAACGCCTCCACGATCACGATGGGCTGCTTGCGGTCGAGCTTGGTCTTGAGCGTGGCGCGGTCGATCTTGGCAACCATGGAACTTCTCCTCGGGTCAGTGGGCGGCGGGGCGCCGCCGGATGCCCGCAAAGATGAGCCGGCCATCCTCCGGTCCGAATAGGCGGCCTTGCAAATTCGCATTGCAAAATTGCAAGATAGCGCCGTGGATTGGGATGATTACCGGCTCGTGCTCGCTATTGCCGAGGGTGGCAGTCTGGTCGCGGCGGCGCGGCGCCTCGGTGTCGTGCAATCGACGGCATTCCGGCGCTTGAACGCGCTCGAGCAGCGCCTCGGTGTGCGGCTGTTCGAGCGCCTGATCGGAGGCTACGCGCCGAGCGCTGCCGGCCGCCGCGTCATCGCCGCCGCCGAGCGCATGGCCGAGGCGGCGAACGAGGCCGAACGCGCCGTTACCGGGCTCGATACGCGCTTGACCGGCACCGTGCGCGTCACCACGGCCGACAGTGTCGCCCACACCCTGTTGGCCAAGCCGCTGGCCGGCTTTCTCGCGGCCAACACGGCGCTCGCGGTCGAGGTGACGATCGAGAACCGCATTCTCGCGCTGACGCGGCGCGAGGCGGATGTGGCGCTGCGTGCCCAGCGCGTGACCGAGCCCGAACTTGTCGGGCGCAAGCTCGCCGCCATCGCCTGGACCGTCTATGCCGCGCGCACCTACCTCGGCCGCCGCGCGCCGCCGTCACCGGCCGAATTCGCGCAACATGCGCTGATCGGCTGGGACGAGGCCGCGGCCGCGTCGCCGGCGCTGGCCTGGCTCGAGCGCGCGGCCGGCGCCAGGGCCCCGGCTTATCGCGCCAACAGCATCGTCAACCAATTGCGCGCAGCCGAAGCGGGCATCGGACTCGTCTTGCTGCCGTGCTTTCTCGGCGATCCGTCGCCGGCGCTGGTGCGCGTGCTGCCGCCGCCATCCGAGCTCACGCGCGAGCTCTGGATCGCGACCCATCGCGATCTCCGCCGCACCGCGCGCGTGCGCGCGTTCATGGATTTCGTCGGCGGCGCGGTCATGCGCGAACGGCCGCTGCTGGAGGGCCGGTTCGGGCGCTCGCGCGCCTAGGCGAATTTCGCCTCTGCGCGCATCGCGAGTGCGCCGCCATTGTCTTCGGCCCAGAGCAACAGGCCGTCACCGGTGGATTTTCCAGCGATGCGGAAGGGGCCGATGTCGAAGACCGGACGAAACGCGCGGAAGCCGAAGACGCTCATTTGCGCGCGCGGCCGCTCGCGGCGGATGAGGTCGAGCAGCAGGATCGCCAGCAGCGGGCCGTGCACGATGAGGCCGGGATAGCCCTCGACCTTCGTCACATAGGGATGGTCGTAGTGGATGCGGTGGCCGTTGAAGGTCAGCGCGGAGAACCGAAACAGCAGCACCGGATCGGGCATGATGGCGCGGCCGAATTCTGCGCCTTCGGGGGGCGGCTGCGCCGGCACGGTTGCCTCGCCCGGCGCCGGTGCGCCGCGATAGACGATGTCGTGATGTTCGATCACGCAAGGCCCGGCGGCGTTGGCGATGGTGTGGCGCACGGTGCAGAAGGCGAGGGCGCCGCTGCGGCCCTGCTTCTCGCTGATGTCGACGATCTCGGAGGTCCGCTCGATCGTGTCGCCGATGCGGATCGGTGCCTGGAATTCGAAACGGCCGCCCGCATACATGCGCCGCGGCAGCGGCACCGGCGGCAGGAATTGGCCGCGCGCCGCGTGACCGTCGGGGCCGACCCCGCCCATCGGCACGGCCTCGAGGAAGAAGAGCCAGTGCCACACCGGGGGCAGGGCGTCGCCCGGCTGCGGCGCCGGGTCGTCGCGGTCGAGCGTCGCGGACATACGTGCCACCGGCGAGGCGGTCACAAGGTCGCGCGCGGTCTGCTTCTTGCCGATCCAGGCACGGTACGTCTCAGCCATCACGCCGTTTCATCGACAGGCTGATCGAGCGCAGGCGCAGCTTCTTGTTGGGATCCCAGGTCGGGAAGATCTTCTTGGTGCCCATGCCGCGGAAAGCGCCCTTCAAAACAATGGCGCAGACGATCGCCAGCGCGCCGCCGGCGAGCGCGTCCCCGAAATAGTGCGCGGTCGTGGCGACGCGGCTGAACGCGATCATCGCGCCGAAAAATGCGATGACGGGAAAAGCCGGCAGCGGCAGCACGAGCGCGAGCCCTGCCGCGAACCCGGCGGCGGCCAGCGAGTGGCCCGACGGCATCGAGTTCCAATCGTAATTGAAGCTCAGAGGCGTAAAACCGTATAGGTCGCTGCTGAACAGCAGGCTCGGCCGCGCGCGGCCGATCGCGACCTTGGCGACGAGTCCGATCGCGGCCGGCATCGCCACGCAGCAGAAAACGAAGAACGATTGTCCGGCGCCGCGCAAGAATGTGCGGCCGCGCTCGGAATGGCGCATGACGACGGCGAGGCCTAGCAGCCCCACGGCGGCCATGAACGGCAGTGCAAGCATGACCTTGGCCGAGCCGAAATCGGTGATGGCCTGGAAGAAGCGGGTGACCCCGGATTGGTCGAACTTGTGCAGCCACATGGTGACCGGGCGGTCGATATAGACGTAGCTGATCGCGACCAGCACGAGGCCGACGACGACGAAGGTGATGAAGCTCACGCTGATCAGCGATTTCAGGGCGCCCAGCAACGCGCCCCAGGCCATGCGCGGGATATCGCGCAGTTCCATCTCCGTCGGCGACGCACGCACCATCTTCTTCAACGGAACCGCCATGGGCCGGGTCTCCCATCGCCGCGCGGCCGAACGGGCGCGCAAGACGCACCCGATTTAAAGCCGGAATCGGGCCTCCGCTCAAGCAACGCGCAGTACCATAGGGCCGGGTTCGGCCCTGCAATGAACTTCGGCGTTGCTATCGAACGGGCGGGCCGTAGAGCGTGAGCGTCACACGCCGTCCTTGGGAGTAATTGAAGCCGCGCCAGGACTCCTCTGCCTTTACGGCTAGGCCCCGCTCCTTGGCCGCCGCCTCGAAGGCCGGGCGCTGGCGCTCTTCGACCAGCGCCAGCCAGTGCCCGCCTTTGTCCTTCAGCCGATCGACGATGGCGGGCGGATCGGCGAAGGTCGTCGATGTCCCGAGATAGAAGACCAGGCTCGGCTCGCGATAGCCGGTCGCGATCAGAGGTGGCCGCGTCTTCGGATCGGGGTAGAGCCGCACCACGGCTTCGGCCGCCTGACGGCTCGGCCAGACGGCGTCGGCCCGCGGCAAGACGAATTGAAACAACGTCGCGAGCAACAGCGGTGCCGTGAACGCCGCCGTCAGCAGCGCACGCCGCGTTTCGCCGCGCCACGCGCGCAAGACGATGACCGCGGCGACTGCAGCCGCTACGATCGGCAGCACGTAGAGCCATCCCGGACGTCCGGCCCACGCGACGAGCACGACGCAAGTCACGGCGAACACCGTGATCATTGCGCCCCACGCGCCATAGCCGATGCGCGGCCAGCGTCCTTGCGCCCAAGGCAAGAGCCCTTCCTCGACCGCGAGCGCCGCGCGAGCCACGAGAAGCGCCAACGCGGGATACGCCGGCAGGATGTAGTGCGGGAGCTTGGTCGGCACGATCTCGAGCACGAGCCAGAACGGGATCAGCCAGAACAAGCAGAACGCGATCTCGCGCTCGCGCCGCTGCCGCCACGCCCAGACCAGCGCCGCGCCCATGAACAACGAACCCGGCGCGAAGGTCGCGAGCGAGGCGACGAGGTAAAAGCCGGGCGGCGCGCCGTGGGTTTCCTGGAACGAGACGAGCTTCTCGAAGAAATCGTGTCCCGCCGATTCGCGCACGAATTCAGGATCGGCAAGGATGATGGCGATGAACCACGGCGCCGCGATCGCGATCATCAGCGGCACGCCGATCAGCGGCTTCGCCTGGCGCCAAAGCCCGCGCCAGAAGCCGAACGTCCAAAGGCCGCTCGCGGTGAGGCCCGTCACCAATGGTGTGATCGGCCCCTTGATCAGGATGCCGGCACCGAGCGCCGCCCACAGCAGATAGGGCGCCCAGCCCGGCGCCGGCGCACCGTCGCGATTGGCGACGAATAGCCGAAGCAGCGCGTATTGCGCTCCCATCACGGTCGCCAGCAGCACCGCATCGGTCTTCGCGATGTGCGCTTCCCACACCAGCATCAGCGAGCTCGCGAGCAGCGCCGCGGCGAGAAATCCGGTCTTGCGGTCGAACAGGCGCTCGCCGGCCGCGAACAGCAGCAGCACCGCGGCAAGCGCACCCAGCGCCGAAGGCAAACGATATGGCCAGCGCTCGGCCGAGGCGGAGGTCGACAACGCCGCAACCGAAGCAACTTGCAGCCAATGAATCCCGGCCGGCTTCTTGTTGCGCGCCTCGTCCATGTAGCGGATGCGCACGAAATCGCCGGTCTCGATCATCTGGCGCGAGGCCTGCATGAAGCGGCCTTCATCGCGGTCGGTCGCGGGCAAGGGACCGAGGCCGGGGACGTAGAGCGCCGCGCACAGCAGGGTCAGCAGAATCCAGGGGCGAAACCCCCTGAGATGCCAGGGCACGGTGCTTGCTCCGGAAGTGTTTGAAAGCGCGGCAAAAAGCGGGGGTGGAAGGCTTGGCGGCAGCGTGCTAATGAGCGCCCCTTCGCCGGCGGATCGCTTACACCGGCCCTCCCGCCCGGTCAAACGCCGGGCCGGCTCCAATCGAAGTTTCGCCAGCCTGCATGGACCTCACCGTCGTCGTCCCGGTCCGCAACGAGGCCGAGAACGTGGCAGCCGTCGCGGCCGAAATCCCCGCGGCGCTGGCGGGGAAATTCGCGTTCGAGATCATCTTCGCCGACGACGGCAGCAGCGACGCGACGCCGGCCGAGCTCCGGAAATTGAAAGCGCAGTTCGCGGATGTGCGCGTCGTGACGCTCGACAGCCCCTCGGGCAAGAGCCGCGCGATCATCGAGGCGGTTCGGCGCGCGGCGGCGCCGATCGTCTGCACGATGGACGGCGATGGGCAAGACGATCCCAAATTCATCGCCGCCTTTTGGGAGAGGATGAAGGCGAGCGGCGACAAGGCCGCTAACCGCATCGTCTGCGCACATCGCCAAAATCGCCGCGACACGTGGCTGAAGCGCCGCGTGTCGCCGATCGCCAACGCGATCCGCCGCGCGGTGCTGAAGGACAACACGCCCGATTCCGGCTGCGGCTACAAAATGTTCCCGCGCGATGCGTTCATGGAATTGCCGCGTTTCGAGAACATGCACCGCTTCCTGCCCGCGCTGTTCATTCGGCGCGGCGGCGAAGCGGTTTCCGTACCGGTCATCCACCGCCCGCGCGCGCAAGGCCGCTCGAAATACGGCGTTTTCGACCGGCTGTGGGTCGGCATCTGGGACTTGCTCGGCGTCGCCTGGCTCGCCCGGCGCACGACCCATCCCGGCGTCAAAGAGGAAAAGTGACGATGTTCGAACGTTTCTTGGCGGAGATGGTCCGCCAATTGGAGAACCCTTGGCAGATCGTTGCGCTCGTCGGCCAGACCTGCTTCTTCCTGCGCTTCTTCTGGCAATGGCTGGCGAGCGA
>JBKOUH010000298.1:0-5386 GCA_046723285.1 Pseudomonadota bacterium | reverse complement strand
GATGAAGATCGTGCCGAGCACGAGGAAGATCAGGGCGAGCGGCGGCACCATCGCGAAAACAACCTGCTGCGACAGGCGGCTCAGCAGATTGAATTTCAGGAATCGGTCGACGAGTGCGGCAATGTAGATGGCCACGATGGCCAGCATCGCGCTGATGATGACCTGACTGTCCTCGTCCATCGTCGGCCAGCGCCCCGCGATGTAATACGAGAGGCCGACGCCGATCGCGACGCAAGCCGCGACGACGATGAGGAGCGAGGGATAACCGGCGCCGCCGTTGGGCTTGCGGTAGACTCGGCCCTCCAGCGGCAGGGCCGGCGCCGCCTTTGGACGGACGATGGTCACCAGCAGCACATAGAAGGCGTAGAGGCCCGTCAGGGTCAGGCCGGGAATAAGCGCGCCCTTGTACATGTCGCCGACCGAGCGGCCCATCTGGTCGGCGAGCACGATGAGCACGAGGCTCGGCGGTATGATCTGCGCTAGGGTCCCCGACGCGGCGATGACGCCCGAGGCCAAGCGCCGGTCGTAGCCGTAGCGCATCATGATGGGGAGCGAGATGAGCCCCATAGAGATCACGGAAGCCGCGACGACGCCTGTGGTCGCGGCGAGCAGCGCGCCCACGAAGATGACGGCGTAGGCGAGGCCGCCGCGCACCGGGCCGAAGACTTGGCCGACGGTGTCGAGCAGATCCTCGGCCATGCCGCTGCGTTCGAGGACCAATCCCATGAACGTGAAGAACGGGATCGCCAGCAGCGTCTCGTTGCGCATGATGCCGAAGACGCGCTCGGGCAGCAGCTTGAACAGATCGGTGTTGAAGATCCCGAGCTCGATGCCGATGAAGGCGAAGAGGAGGCCGTTGGCGGCGAGGGAAAACGCGACCGGATATCCGAGCAGCAGGAAGACGACCAGCGCCGCGAACATGAGCGGCGCGAAATTCTCGATCAGGAAAGCGTGCATCAGACGTGCTCCGCTTCCACGCCATGCGCGGATTTCTTGGCCGCCGGGTCAGGCCCGGCGCCGGCCAGGAACGCGATGCGCTTCAGGATTTCGGAGACGCCTTGCAGCGCGAGAAGGCCGAAGCCGATCGGCACCAGGATCTTCACCGGCCACGTCAGCAGCGGCGAATTGGCGGAATGCTCCGACTCGAGGAACGAGGAGAGGAAGAGGTAGCGATAGCCAAGCCAGCCGATGATGATGCAGATCGGCAGCAGGAAGAACAAGCCGCCGAGAATGTCGACCCACGTCTGGGTTCGCTTGGAGTAGCGCCCGTAGAGCACGTCGATGCGGATGTGCTCGTTGCGGAGAAGCGTATAGCCGGCGCAAAGGAGAAAGATCGCCGCGAACAGATACCACTGCAGCTCGAGCCACGCGGTCGCGGAACTGATGTACCACTCGAGGCTCATGCCGAGATGCTGCATGAGGCTGAACAGGTAGCGGAAGGTGGCGTTGGCGGCCGACAGCAGCACCGCCGCCAGCACGAGCCAGTAGACGAGCTTGCCGAGGCGATCGTTGATCGCGTCGATCAAGCGGCAGAATCCAAGCACAGCGGGCAACGTCGATCCTCCCAATCAGTCCGACCGCGCGCCCTGCGCTCTATTTCATGGAGAAGCCGCCAGCCCGGGCCGTTGCAACTTGGTCCAAGGCGGCGGCTCGACCTCTCCGAAGCGGCGCTGTTCGCACGCGCAGTCGGCGGCAAGTAGCAGCGAAATGCCACGGCGATGTCAACTGGTTAATTGGCGCCAGCCGGCGAATTGGACGCTTGCTCCGGTGCCGGATTTCTGGGCAATCGGGCACTTCACCCGCTTTAGGGCAGGACGGTCCAGCCGCGCGAGGTCAATCCTTCGAGCGGGCGGAAATTGGCCTTGTAGGCCATCTTGCGGCTGCCCGCGATCCAGTAGCCTAAGTAAAGATAGGGCAGTCCGGCGGCGCGCGTCCGCTCGATCAGGCGCATGATCATGTAGGTGCCGAGGCTACGCTCGGATTGCGCCGGCTCGAAATAGCTGTAGACGGCCGAGAGGCCGTCGTGCAGCCGGTCGACGAGACAGGCGCCGATGAGCTTGCCGGCGCGGTCGCGGTATTCGGCGATCAGCGTGTTGAGCGGGCTGTCCTCGACCATGGCGACGTAGTCGGCATAGGTCATGCCGGCCATTTCGCCGTCGGCATGGCGCGCGGAGAGGTAGCGGGCGAACAGCGCATACTGCTCGGGCGTGGCGAGGCCCGGCACTTCCTCTTCGCCGACATCGGCGTTCATGCGCGCGACGCGGAGCTGCGAGCGCGTCGGCTGGAACTGCCACGCGGCGACGCGCACCGGCACGCAAGCTTGGCAGCCGGGACAGGAGGGACGGTAGGCGACGTTGTGCGAGCGGCGGAACCCGGCCTGCGTCAGCGCATCGTAAAGCTGGGCGACCGCCGGGCCGGAAAGCTCGGTGAAAATGATCTGCTCGGTGCGGCCCTGGAGATAGGGGCAGGGGCGCGGCGGCATTCTGTAGAAGAAGCGCGGCAGCCGGGCCGTTTGCGTCGTCATTCCCGTTCCTGTCCGACGTGGTTCCGGTACGATGGCGGGGCATCCGCTCTGGAATGCCCGGCGATCGCTCCGTGATGGTTCCCCTCTCGAAACCTGCGACGCGAACGGCGTGCATTGTTAGCGCGCGCCCTCCGCAACGCAAGGGTGAAAAGAGTGTTAAAGGGCGATTTAACCCTCTTTTTTCAAATGGGTGTCGCTCCCGTTCGCTCTTGTCAATCGAACGCTCGCCCGGCTAGACCGCCGCCACCCTCCTCATACGGAGACATTTCGATGCCCGATACCGGCTCCGCCGCCACCGCTCACACCCGTCCCGGCGAAGGCGTGATGCCGCTTTGGCTTCCGCGCGAGATTTTCGCATCCGAGCACGAGCTGTTTCGCGACCAGGTCAAGCGCTTTATTGCCGCCGAAATCGTGCCGCACTACGCCAAGTGGGAGGAGGCGGGTCAGGCCCCGCGCGAAATCTGGGCGAAGGCGGGCGCGGCCGGTCTCCTCGGCACGAGCATCCCGGCGGACTACGGCGGGGCCGAGGCTGGGTTCCTCTACGATGCGATCGTCATCGAGGAGCTGGCCAATGCCGGCATCTCCGGGCCTTCGTTCGATCTCCACTCGTACATCGTGGCACCGTTCCTCATCAAATTCGCGACCGACGCACAGAAGAACCGCTGGCTGCCGGGCATGGCCGACGGCTCGATCATCGCCTCGATCGCGATGACCGAGCCCGATTCGGGCAGCGATCTGCAAGCCGTGCGCACGAGCGCGGTGCGCGCCCGCGCCACGCGGGACCGCGAGGGCAACGGCGATCACTACGTGGTCAACGGCTCCAAGATCTTCATCACGAACGGGATCGTCGGCGATCTTTGCCTGCTCGTCGCCAAGACCGATCCGAGCCTGGGCGCACGCGGCGTCTCGCTGCTGCTCGTCGATACGGCGACTCCGGGCTATCAAAAGAGCAAGAGCCTGAAGAAGATCGGCAACAAGGCGCAGGACACCGCGGTTCTCTATTTCGACGACATGAAGGTGCCGGTTGAGAATCTTCTCGGCGGCGAGAACGAGGGCTGGCGGCTCCTTATGTCCGGTCTGGTGCAGGAGCGCCTGATCGTTGCCGTGCGCGCGGTCGCCACCTGCGAGACCGCGCTCGCGCAGACAATCGCCTACGTGAAGGAACGGAAGGCCTTCGGCCAGCGCGTCTTCGACTTCCAGAACACCCGCTTTACGCTCGCCGAGCTCGCGACCGAAGTGCAGATCGCGCGTTACTTCATGGACCGCTGCATCAAGCTGCATGCGGAGGGCGCGTGCGACATGCGCACGGCCGCGATGGCGAAGCTCTCCTCGACCGAGCTGCAGCAGAAGGTGCTCGATGCCTGCCTTCAGCTCCACGGCGGCAACGGCTACATGTGGGAATACTGGATCGCGCGCGCCTGGGCCGATGCGCGCGTCCACCGCATCTACGCCGGCACCAACGAGATCATGAAGGAGCTGATCGGGCGCACGCTCTAGCGCCTGCGCCGGACGCCGGACGGAATGCGCACCGCGCATTCCCCCGGCCCACCGCCGCCCTTTGACCCGGTGGGCAGCATCCCCTATCTGATGCGCGAGAGGAAAGACCGCCGCGCATGACCATCGATATTCGTGATTTCCGCAACGCCCTCGGCACGTTCGCCACGGGGGTGACGATCGTCACCACCATGTCGAAAGACGGCACGCCCGTGGGGCTCACCGCCAATTCCTTCACCAGCGTTTCGCTCGAGCCGCCGCTGGTCCTCTTTTGCCTCGACCGCCGAAGCTACTCCTACGGCCATTTCGAGCGCGCGAGCCACTTCGCGGTCAACGTGTTGGCGGCGGATCAGCAGGATGTCTCCAATCACTTCGCAAAGCCTTCCGAGGACAAGTGGAAGGACACGACGCCCGATCTCTGCGGCGTCGGCTGCCCGGCCTTCAAGGAGGCGCTGGCGGTATTCGAATGCGCGACCCACCGCATTCACGACGGCGGCGACCACATCATCGTCGTCGGCGAGGTGAAGTCGTTCACATACAAGCAGGATGGTGCGCCGCTACTATACTACCGCGGCAAATACGGCCGGCTCGGCGCCGTGGTCTAGTAGGGGGATCGCCCGCACCACCGCGGCTCGCCGCCGGACTTCCACTCACCTCAACCAGCCCTCGCCGCACCGAAGGAGTACGGCGATGGCGCATTTGCACGCGCTACCGAAAGGATACGAATTCGAAGGCTACCGCATCGAGCGCGTGCTCGGCGCGGGCGGCTTCGGCATTACCTATCAGGCGACCGAGGCGATGATCGGCCGCGCGGTCGCGATCAAGGAATACTTGCCGAGCTCCGTTGCGGCGCGATCGGCGACCAGCACCAGCGTGCATCCGCTGGTCGCCGCCGATGCCGAGACCTTCCGGTGGGGCCTGAAACGGTTCCGCAACGAAGCGCGCACGCTGGTGAGCTTCCACCACCACAACATCGTGCCGGTCTACCGCTACTTCGAGGCCAACGGCACCGCCTACCTGGTGATGGCTTACGAGCATGGCGCGAGCCTCGCCGAGATCTTGAAGCAGGCGCGCACGCTCTCGGAAGCCGAAATCCACGAATTCCTCGATCCGCTGCTCGACGGCGTCGCCGAAGTGCACAAGGCCGGCTTCCTGCACCGCGACATCAAGCCGGCCAACATCGTGATTGCCGCCGACGGCCACGCGGTGCTGATCGATTTCGGCGCCGCGCGCCAAGCTCTCGGCGCGAAATCGCAAAGCATCCATTCGATCGTTTCGCCCGGCTACGCGCCGTTCGAGCAATATTCCAACATCGCGCCGCAGGGACCGTACACCGATATCTACGCCCTCGGCGCCACGCTCTATTGC
>JBKOUH010000532.1:0-4816 GCA_046723285.1 Pseudomonadota bacterium | reverse complement strand
GGGCCAGGCCGTGCGTGCGGGCGAAGAGCTGGCCGTGGTCGAAGCGATGAAGATGCAGAACGTGCTGCGCGCCGAGCAGGACGGCACGGTGAAATCGCTCCACGCCAAGCCCGGCGAAAGCTTGGCGGTCGATCAGGCGATCGTGGAGTTCGCGTGATGTCCGGGGTCGGGCTGCCTTGAAAAGCCCCGCCCATCGGCTAAGAGTGCGCATGACCAACCGGAAGCGGGAATGCGCGGTGGCCGTGCGTATCGAAGGCCGGGTCCAGGGCGTATGGTATCGCGGCTGGGCCGAGGACGAGGCCGAACGCCGCGGCCTTTGCGGCTGGGTCCGCAACCGGAGCGACGGCAGCGTCGAGGCGCTGTTCATCGGGCCGGAGGCGCTGGTGGCCGATATGGTCGAGGCCTGCCGCCGCGGCCCGCCGGCGGCGCGCGTGAGCAACGTCACCGAGCGGTCGGTCCAAGACGACGGATCGCAGGGCTTCCGCCAGCGGGCGACGGAATAGGCGGCCTCGGGGGATCGGACACCGCATGGGACGCATAGTCATCGACGGCGCGCCGTACCACATCGATCACTTCCAGCCCTATATCGGGAAGGTGATCGGCTACTCCGACTGGCTCACGGTCGACCAGAAGCGCATCGACGAATTCGGCCATGCGACGATCGACATGAACCGCATTCACGTCGATCCCGAGTTCGCGCGCAAGCACAGCCCGTTCGGCGGCATCGTCGCGCACGGCTTCTTGACGCTCTCGTTTCTGACGTACCTTTCGCAAAGCGCCGAGATGGTGCCGGACGGCGTGGACTACGGCATCAATCTCGGCTTCGAGCGGGTCCGCTTCCTGGCGCCGGTGCCGGTCGACAGCTCGATACGTCTCAAGGCCACCGCCCTGGCTTACGAGCCGCGCGGCCCCGGACGCTGGACCTTCAAGAGCCGCTGCAACATCGAGGTGAAGGAGACGGAGAAGATCGCGCTGAGCGCGATCTGGACCGTGCTGTTCATCAATACGGCCAAGGCCGGCATGAGCAGCGCGGAGATGGCCGAAGCCGCGGAGAAGGGCTGAGCGTCGTGGATGCGTTGGCCAAGCCCCGGCATGGTCCCGCGCTTTCGGGCGAATTCCGCGTCACGGCCGAAACACCTCGGCGAACGCCGCCTTCAGCGCCGCGTCCACCTCCGCCATCTGCACATGAATGCCGAGATCGGCGAGCGACGTCGTGCCGAAGCGCGCGTCGGCGATGCCGCAAGGCACGATGCCCGCGAAATGCGAGAGATCGGGATCGACGTTGAGCGCGATGCCGTGCAGCGTCACCCAGCGGCGCACGCGCACGCCGATGGCCGCGATCTTGTCCTCGCGGCCGGGCCCCTTGTCGCGCCCCGCGCCTTCGCGGCCGCGGTCGATCCAGATGCCGACCCGGCCCGCCCGCCGCTCGCCCTTCACGTTGAAGCGGGCGAGCGCGGCGATGATCCACGCCTCGAGGTCGCAGACATACCGGCGCACGTCGGCGCCGCGGCGCGCGAGATCGAGCATCACATAGGCCACGCGCTGGCCGGGCCCGTGATAGGTGAACTGGCCGCCGCGCCCCGCTGTGAACACCGGAAAGCGCGCCGGCGCCAGGAGATCCCCGGCGCGGGCGCTGGTGCCGGCGGTGTAAAGCGGCGGATGCTCGAGCAGCCAGACCGCTTCCGGCGCGCGTCCGGCGCGGATCGCGGCGGCGCGCTCGTCCATGAAGGCGAGCGCGGCGGGGTAGGGCACCGGCGCATCGTCGATGCGCCATTCAAGCGCCTTGTCCGACAGCGTCAGAGTGTCCACTTGTGCTTGCGCCATGGATATCGATTTGGTATCCCAACGCGCCTTTCGCAAAGCCGTTAACGAATGAAAGGGCTTGGCCCTTTTCTCGCGCAACGGCGAGCCTTCACATTGCCGGCGAGCGTGAAAAGAGGGGTCCGTCCCCTATATTTGCGTTCGCCCTGCAGGGTTAATGCTCGGCGATCGGCCACGCAAGCGCCGGGCTTGCTGCTGTGGACGATGCGGTCGTGGCGGAATTGGTAGACGCGCTAGCTTGAGGTGCTAGTTCCCGAAAGGGAGTGGAAGTTCGAGTCTTCTCGACCGCACCACAGCCGCCCAAACCCGGACTTCGGTTGGCGACAGATCTCCGATCGAGGCCCCGAGGCGGACCTTCGGTCTTTCTCGAGCGCCGCGAGGGCAGACGATGCCAGGGGCGAACGATGCCAGTCTCGGCCAAACGCGCCCTGCCGCGCCGGGGTCAGCCCGCGCGCGCGTGCGTGCCTGACGCCGCGCTGATCGCGCGGATGCGGGGCCGCCGCCATGGCTGAGCCCACCGATTCCGCCGTCCAACCCGGCGCCGAACCGGCGCCGCGCGGCTCGTCCGAGGCGCTTTACGGCCTCCGGCCCGCGCTGGTGCGCGCCGTGATCGAGGCCGCCGACGCCAACGACCGCGACCGCGTCCGCCGCCTGATCGAGCCGCTCCACTACAGCGACGTCGCCGATCTCATCGAGCGCCTCGATTCGGAGCAGAGGAAACGCGTCGTCGTCTTCATCGGCGCCGACCTCAACGCCGACGCGATGGCCGAGCTCGACGATGCCGTGCGCGAGGAGGTGATGGAGCTGCTCTCGCCCAAGCAGATCGCCGAGGTGGTGAGCGAGCTCGAGACCGACGACGCGGTGGCTGTGATCGAGGACCTGCCGAAGGAGACGCAGCAGGAGGTGCTGGCGCAAGTCGAGCCCGGCGAGCGCGCCGATATCGAACAGAACCTCGCGTTCCCCGAGGAAAGCGCCGGCCGCATGATGCAACGCGACCCGGTCTCGATTCCCGCGACGTGGACCGTCGGCGAGACCATTGATCACATGCGCGAGTCGGCGGACCTGCCGGACGATTTCTACGACATCTTCGTCATCGACGCGCAGAAGCGGCTCAAGGGCATCCTGGCCTTGAACGTCCTTATGCGCAGCAAGCGGCCGATGCGGGTCGCGCAAATCATGAAGCGCGACGTCGTTTCGATTCCGGCCACGACGGACCGCGAGGAATTGGCCCGGCTCTTCCGCGACCGCGATCTCATTTCGGCGCCCGTCGTCGACGGCGCCGGCCGACTCGTCGGCATGATCACCGTCGACGACGTCGTCGACGTCATCAAGGAAGAGGCCGACGAGGACATGCTGCGCCTGGCCGGCGTCAGCTATACCGGCCTCTACGAGCCCGTGCACGTCATCGCGCGCAGCCGCGTGCAGTGGCTGGTCATCACGCTCATCAACACGATCCTCGCCTCGCTCGTCATCTCGCAGTTCCAGAGGACGATCGAGAGCCTCGTGGCACTCGCGGTGCTCATGCCGATCGTGGCGGCGATGGGCGGCAATGCCGGCATGCAGGTGGTGACGGTGACGGTCAGGGCCATCGCCACCAACGAGCTACAGCCCGGCACGGTCGCGCGCGTGATCTTGAAGGAGATCCTGGTCGCGGCCAGCAACGGCATCATCTTCGCGCTCATCATGGGCACGATTTCCGGCCTCTGGTTCCACGATTGGCGGCTGTCGGGCGTGCTGGCGGCGGCGATGCTGTTCAACATGATGTGGAGCGGCATCGCAGGCACGATGATTCCGCTGACGCTCGCCCGTTTCGGCGTCGACCCCGCCATCGCCGCCGGCCCGTTCCTCACCACGACGACCGACGTGCTCGGATTCTTCCTGTTTCTGGGGCTGGCGACGGTATTCCTGCTTTAGCCGCCACGGGGCGAAGCGGGTCAGCGCGTTCTTCCGATCTCTCCCGACAGCGCCGCGCCGGTGCGCGTCAGCGCCGGGACGAGCTTCGTGCGCACCGTACTCTGCGTGAAGCGCGGCGTCGGCACGGTCACGCTGAGCGACGCGGCGACGGCGCCGGCCGCATCGAACACGGGCACCGCGGCGGCGCAGACGCCACTCCGCCATTCCTCGCGGTTCTTGGCCCAGCCGAGGCGGCGCACCTCGGCCAGCTCGCGGTCGAACGCGGCGCGGTCGGCGATGGTCGCCGCGGTGTGGCGGGCGAGGTGCCGCGGCAGGATTTCGGCCAACGCCGCGGGCGGGAGAAAGGCGAGGATCGCCTTGCCGGTGGCCGAGCAGTGCGCGGGCGCGCGCAGGCCGACATAGGTATCGACGCGCACCGGATGCGGGCTGTCGAGCTTGTCGACGATGACGATGCCGTCGCCCTGCAGCACGGAAAGATGCACGGTTTCGCCGGTGGCCTCCGCCAGCCGCGCCATGAACGGCCGCGCCGCGTCGCGAAGACGGATGCGCCGCACGGCCTTGGCGCCGACTTCCCAGGCCTTGAGCGTGAGCCGGTAGCGGCTCGCGGCCGATTTCTGCACATAGCCGTGGGCCACGAGCGTCGCGAGAATGCGGAACAGCGTCGGCCCCGAGACGCCGAGCCGGCGCGCGAGCTCGGTCAGGCCCGTCTCCTCGACCTCGGCCAGGGCCTCGAGCACGTCGAGGCCCTTGGCAAGAGTCGCCGTCATGTAGGCGGGGCGCGTTGACATCGGCGGGTCCGGTTTCGGATAATAGAAACCTATTTCGAATACCGAAAAACGCAAGGAGCGACGGAGATGGCGACCCGCAAGACCTTCCCCGTGTTCGACTGCGACAGCCACGTGGTGGAGCCGCCCGCGGTGTGGGACGAATACGTCCCGGCCAAGGAGCGCGCCTGGGTCAAATCGCAATTCTGCTTCCACACCGATGGCGATCTCCTGTTCATCAACGGCCGCGTCGTGCCGGCCGCGCGCGAACGCTCCAACGCCGCCGAAGTGGGCTGGGCGCGCTGGGACATGAAGGA
>JBKOUH010000485.1:0-2005 GCA_046723285.1 Pseudomonadota bacterium | reverse complement strand
CCACATGGACGCGGTGGTCCGCACCGTGCGCCGCTGGGCCGCGATCGCGGGCAAAGGCGAGCACGCGGCCGAAGGCTGAGCGCGCAATCGTGCCGCGCCCCGGGCATACTTGCGGGGCCCTTGTGCCGCCCCTAAGTTGCGCCGCGCCCTCCAATCCCTGACGACCGAACGCAAAAATGAAATTTACCGGCACCGATAGCTACGTCGCGACCGACGATCTCATGGTCGCGGTCAACGCCTCCATCGCGCTCCAGCGGCCGCTGCTGGTCAAGGGCGAGCCCGGCACGGGCAAGACGATCCTCGCGCACGAGGTGGCCAAGGCGCTGCAGCGCCCGATCCTCGAGTGGCACGTCAAATCGACGACCAAGGCGCAGCAGGGCCTCTACGAATACGACGCCGTGGCGCGCCTCCGCGATTCGCAGCTCGGCGACCCGCGCGTGCACGACATCAAGAACTACATCATCCGCGGCAAGCTCTGGGAAGCGTTCGCCGCCGACAGCGCGCCGGTGCTGCTGATCGACGAGATCGACAAGGCCGACATCGAATTCCCGAACGATCTCCTGCTCGAGCTCGACCGCATGGAGTTCTATGTCTACGAGACGCGCGAGACGGTGAAGGCCCGGCACCGGCCGATCGTGTTCATCACCTCCAACAACGAGAAGGAGCTGCCCGACGCGTTCCTGCGCCGCTGCTTCTTCCACTACATCCGCTTCCCCGATGCCGACACCATGCGGGCGATCATCGAGGTGCATTTCCCCGGCATCAAGGGGCGGCTGGTCGCCGAGGCGCTGCGGCTTTTCTACGAGATCCGCGAGGTGCCGGGCTTGAAGAAGAAGCCCTCGACCTCGGAACTGCTCGACTGGTTGAAGCTCCTCGTCGTCGAAGACATCCCGCCCGACGCATTGAAGAGCAACGACGCCAAAGTGATCCTCCCGCCGCTCTACGGCGCCCTCGTCAAGAACGAGCAGGACGTCCACCAATTCGAACGCCTGCTGTTCATGGCGAAGCGGAACAAGTGAAATCCCCCTCTCCCCATGGGGGAGAGGGGAAGCTGACATGTTCACCCAGCTCTTCTTCGAATTGCGCAAGGCCAACGTCCCGGTCTCGCTCCGGGAATACCTCACGCTGCTCGAAGCGGTGAAGCAGGGCATTGCCGGCTATCGCGTCGACGATTTCTACTATCTCTCGCGTTCGGCGCTGGTGAAGGACGAGCGCAACCTCGACAAGTTCGACCGCGTGTTCGGTCACGTGTTCAAGGGCCTCGACACGCTCGCCGAGCTGTTCTCGGTCCACAACATTCCCGAGGAATGGCTGCGCAAGATGGCCGAGCTGCACCTCTCCGAGGAGGAGAAGAAGCAGATCGAGGCCATGGGCGGCTGGGAAAAGCTGATGGAGGAGCTGAAGAAGCGCCTCGCCGAGCAGAAGGGCCGCCACCAGGGCGGCAACAAATGGATCGGCACGGCCGGGAAGTCGCCCTACGGCGCCTACGGCTATAACCCCGAGGGCGTCCGCATCGGCCAGGACGGCAACCGCAACAACAGCGCGGTCAAGGTCTGGGACCGGCGCGATTTCGCCAATCTCGACGACAAGATCGAGTTGGGCACGCGCAACATCAAGGTGGCGCTCCGGCGCCTCCGCCGCTTCGCGCGCGAGGGTGCCGCCGACGAGCTCGATCTCGACGGCACGATCAAGAAGACCGCGAAGCAGGGCTGGCTCGACATCGAGATGCGGCCCGAGCGGCACAATCATGTGAAGGTGCTGATCTTCTTCGACGTCGGCGGCTCGATGAGCCCGCACGTGCAAGTGTGCGAGGAGCTGTTCTCGGCCACGCGCACCGAATTCAAGCACCTCGAATATTACTACTTCCACAATTGCCTCTACGATCATGTGTGGAAGGACAACCGCCGCCGCTACACCGACCCGCTCGAAACGTGGCAGGTGCTGCACACCTACGGCCACGACTACAAGGTGCTGTTCGTCGGCGACGCCTCGATGAGTCCTTACG
>JBKOUH010000475.1:0-11949 GCA_046723285.1 Pseudomonadota bacterium | reverse complement strand
GTCCATGTCTTCGCTGTGCTCGAACGGCAGATAGAAGAAGAGCCGCTCCTGCTCGTCCTTGAACTGGAGATCGAAGCCGCGGTCGACCGCCCAGTCGGCGACCGCGCGCGCCTTCGCGTCGGTGGCGAACGCGCGCGGCGTGCCGCGATACATGTTGCGCGGAAATTGGTCGAGGCAGAGCAGCAGCGCCAGCGTGCCCTCGGGCGCGTTCTGCCACTGGGCGAGCCGCCCGGCGGCCGCGCGCTCGTGCACGTCCTCGAAGCGGCGGCGGACCTCGTCGTCGAAGGCCGTTTCCTTCCTGAACCACAGCGCCCGGTTCGCCGGCGCCAGCCAGAATTCCAGGACCTTGTTGATCTCGCTCAAGGCTGGACTCCCCTCTCCTTCGCTAAATAGATATTGTTCCTGCGCGCAACCCGCCGCTACCGGCAGCTGGCGCGTGAGGATCGTAGAAGCCAAAACTGCTTGGAAATGCGCCGCATGCAACGCATCCGTGTCTGGGATCTGCCCCAGCGCCTCTTCCACTGGTCGCTGGCCGCCCTCGTTTTCTTCGCCTGGGCGACCGCCGAGGACAAGGGCCTTCTCTATATCCTCCACACCTCGGCCGGCTATCTCATCTTCCTGCTCACGCTGTTCCGCGTCGCTTGGGGCTTCGTCGGCAGCACGCATGCGCGCTTTTCGGACTTCGTCTACGGCTGGCGCGGGATTCGGTCCTATCTGACCGGCCTCGTCCGCCTCCACCCGCCGCGGCATATCGGCCACAATCCGCTGGGCGGCTGGGCAATCCTGTTGCTGCTCGGCCTCGCGCTGGTCGTGACCGTGACCGGCATGATCGGCGCCGCGCGCGAGCCGGGCGCGCTCCTGAACGGCGTCGTCTCGCCTTCATTCTCGCGGAGCGTCCGCGGCCTTCACGAAGGGCTCGCAAACGTGCTCATCGTTCTCGTGTTCGTCCACATCGCCGCGGTGCTGCTCGATTGGCTGCTGACGCGCGACAATATCGTGCGCGCCATGATCGACGGCACCAAGGCGGTGGCGCCCGGCGAGTCCGCCACGCCGGCGCGCGGCGGCCGCATTTGGCTGGGCTTGCTCATTGCCGCGCCGCTCGCGGCGCTCGGTTTCTATATGTTCCTCATGACGAGGTTCTGAGCCGGCCCCGGCGGGTAGCGCAGCGGGCCTGCGCCGCTCCGCCGTCTTTACGCGCGCGGCCACATGATGTAACCCGGCGCCGCCGGCCTTCCCGCCGGCCCTTTCTGATCCAATCTCTATCAGCGCCGTCCGCCTGTCGCGTCGCGTCGTGCGCGGCCCGGACGGCCGAGGTGTGGGAGCCTCACGATCATGCGCGCCACCGGCCAAGACAGCTTGAAGACCCGCCGCACTCTCTCGGTGGACGGAAAGAGCTACGAATATTTCAGCCTCGAAGCCGCCGCCAAGACGCTCGGCGATATGTCCCGCCTCCCCTATTCGCTGAAAGTGCTGCTGGAAAACCTGCTGCGCTTCGAGGACGGCCGCAGCGTCACGGTCGAGCACGTCAAGGCGATGGCGGCCTGGCTCAAAGCCAAGAGAAGCGACACCGAGATCGGCTTCCGCCCGGCGCGCGTGCTGATGCAGGACTTCACCGGCGTGCCGGCGGTGGTGGACCTCGCCGCGATGCGCGACGCGATGAAGGCGCTGGGCGGCGATCCCAAGAAGATCAATCCGCTGGTGCCGGTCGATCTCGTCATCGATCACTCGGTCATCGTCGACTATGCGGCCAACGCCGGCGCCTTCAAGAAGAACGTCGACCTCGAATACCAGCGCAATGGCGAGCGCTACACGTTCCTGCGCTGGGGTCAGGACGCGTTCGACAATTTCCGCGTCGTCCCCCCCGGCACCGGCATCTGCCATCAGGTGAACCTGGAATACCTGTCGCAGACCGTCTGGACCGCCGATGTTGGCGGCAAGACCTACGCCTATCCCGACACGCTCGTCGGCACCGACAGCCACACGACGATGGTGAACGGCCTCTCGGTATTGGGCTGGGGCGTCGGCGGCATCGAGGCCGAGGCGGCGATGCTCGGCCAGCCCGTGTCGATGGTCATCCCCGAGGTGATCGGCTTCAAACTCACCGGCAAGCTCAAGGAAGGCGCCACCGCCACCGACCTGGTGCTGACCGTCACGCAAATGCTGCGTAAGAAGGGCGTGGTCGGGAAGTTCGTCGAATATTTCGGCGCCGGTCTCGACAATCTCACCATCGCCGACATGGCCACGATGGCCAACATGGCGCCGGAATATGGCGCCACCTGCGGCTTCTTCCCGATCAGCAAGGCGACGCTCGACTATCTCGCGTTCAGCGGCCGCGATCCGCAGCGCGTGAAGCTCGTCGAGGCCTATGCCAAGGCGCAGGGACTCTGGCGCGACGCCAAGACGCCCGATCCCGCCTTCACCGATACGCTCGAGCTCGATCTCGGCACGGTCGAGCCGTCGCTCGCCGGCCCGAAGCGGCCGCAGGACCGCATTCCGCTGACGCAGGTGAAGAAGAACTTCGACGCCGGCTTCAAGGACATGTCGAGGCGCGAGGAGCGGCGCCAATCGCCCATCACGGGCAGCGACCTCTCGCTCCGCGACGGCGACGTCGTCATCGCCGCGATCACGAGCTGCACCAACACCTCGAATCCCTCGGTGCTGGTCGCTGCGGGACTTGTCGCGCGCAAGGCGAGGGCACTCGGCTTGAAAGCCAAGCCCTGGGTCAAGACTTCGTTCGCGCCCGGCTCGCAAGTCGTCGCGGATTATCTCTCGGTCAGCGGGCTCCAGGCGGATCTCGACGCCATCGGCTACAACCTCGTCGGCTTCGGCTGCACCACCTGCATCGGCAATTCCGGCCCGCTCGCCGAGCCGATCGAGGCCGCGATCACGGCGAAGGATATCACGGTCGCCGCCGTGCTCTCGGGCAACCGCAATTTCGAGGGCCGCGTCCACCCGCTGACCAAGGCCAATTACCTCGCTTCGCCGCCGCTGGTCGTCGCCTATGCGCTGGCCGGCAGCGTCGCGCGCGACATCGCGACCGAGCCGCTCGGCACCGGCAAGGACGGGAAGCTCGTCTACTTGAAGGACGTGTGGCCGACGAACAAGGAGATCGACGACATCATCAAGGCCGTGCTGACCCCGGCGATGTTCCGCAAGCGCTACGCCAACGTGTTCGAAGGCGACGAGAACTGGAAGAAGATCAAGACCTCGGGCGGCCTCACCTACAATTGGGACGGCGCCAGCACCTATGTGCAGAACCCGCCCTATTTCGTCGCGATGGGCAAGCAGCCGGGAAAGATCGCCGACGTGAAGGGTGCCCGCATCCTCGCGATCCTCGGCGATTCGATCACGACCGACCACATCTCGCCCGCCGGCTCGATCAAGAAAGATTCGCCGGCCGGGAAATTCCTAATCGGCAAGGGCGTGGGCGCCGCCGACTTCAACCAGTACGGCGCGCGGCGCGGCAACCACGAAGTGATGATGCGCGGCACCTTCGCCAACATCCGCATCAAGAACCAGATGGTGCCCGGCACCGAAGGCGGCATCACCAAGTTCGTGCCGACCGGCGAGACCATGCCGATTTACGACGCGGCGATGAAGTATCGCGCCGAGGGCACGCCGCTCGTCGTCTTCGCCGGCAAGGAATACGGCACCGGCTCGTCGCGCGACTGGGCGGCCAAGGGCACAACCCTGCTCGGCATCCGCGCCGTGGTGGCCGAGAGCTTCGAGCGCATCCACCGCTCCAACCTCGTTGGCATGGGCGTGCTGCCGCTCACGCTCAAGGAGGGCACGGTCGCCGATCTGAAGCTCGACGGCACCGAGACCGTCGACATCGAGGGCGTCGCCGGCGGGATCAAGCCGGGCATGGACGTCGTCTGCACCATTGCCAAGAAGGACGGCAGCACACGGAAGCTCAACCTCCGCTGCCGCATCGACACGCTCGACGAGGTCGAATACTTCAAGAACGGCGGCATCCTGCAATTCGTGCTGCGCGATCTCGCGAAGGCGGCGTGATCGCCGTCGGCGCGTGGGGGCGCGTCTCAAATGCACGCCAAGGCGCAGATCTCCGTCGACGAAGCGATCACGACGCGCAAATCGATCCGCGCGTTCAAGCCCGACCCCGTGGCGCCGGAAACGATCAAGCACATCCTCGACGTCGCGGCCCGCGCGCCGTCGGGCACCAACATCCAGCCGTGGAAGGTGTATGTCCTCGCCGGCGCAGAAAAACGCCGCATGAGCGACGCGGTGCTGAAGCGGCGCGAGGAAGGCCCGGCGCGCCCCGAATTCAGCTACTACCCCAAGAAATGGTTCGAGCCCTATCTCGCGCGCCGGCGGAAGGTAGGCTGGGATCTCTATTCGCTGCTCGGCATCGGACGCGAGAACAAGGCCGGCATGTGGGCGCAGTTCGGTCGCAACTATCTCTTCTTCGACGCGCCGGTCGGGCTTTTCTTCACGTTCCACCGCGATCTCGAGCTCGGCACCTGGCTCGACATGGGCATGTTCCTCGAGAACGTGATGATCGCCGCGCGTGGCCAGGGCCTCCACACCTGCCCGCAGGCGGCCTGGGTCGAGTATCCCGAAACCGTCGCCGCCGTTCTCGGGCTCTCGCCGCAGGAGCAGCTCGTTTGCGGCATGTGCCTCGGCTATGCGGACGAGAGCGCCATCGTCAACACGCTCGTAACCGAGCGCGCGCCATGCGAGGAATTCGCGGTGTTCCGCGGCTTCTGAGCTGGCCCGTTTCCGACCTGGGTTCGCCGCCCCACCGCGGCCACCCGCTCGTGCCGATATCAGCGTGCCGTGCTAGGCGGTTTTCGATCTCCGCCGGAATGTGCTCGCAACTCAAGCGAATACGGCACAAAAGTGCAGAGCTGCGTTCAGACCTTGGATTGCTCTCGGGCGCGCCATTCCTTCGCATCAGCGCTAGGCGACGGTGACGCGTCGCGCACGAAGCGCACGGTCGAGAACCTGCCGGCGATGCTCTGGCGGTATACGGCTTCGTTCTTGCCATAGGAATTGTCGTGGAACCGGCACGGGACCCCGAGTAGCGCGGCTCCGATCGCCACGTGCAGGCGGTCGGTGACGATGAGGCGGGCGACGCTGATCGTCTTGAGGAGGCACCACGCGCCGAGCCGCGCCTCCGCCGGCCCCGTCCCGAACGTGAAAGCGTGCGATATGTCCATGTCGGATCGTGGCGGGCGCAAGCGCGACTCGGCGTCGAGCCGGCAAAGGTTGACACCCCTCGGATCACGCAGCTTTGTCTCGTCGATCCCGTGCTTGGTCAGCGCGGCGCGCCACAGCGGCGCGGCGCGCGCCGTGAGCGCCTCGTCGGCCAGAAATTTGCCCGCATCGATATGGAATGCCATGTCGTGGGACAGCCGGACGTCCAAATCCGGCCGCACCGCGCACACATGGCCGACGCTCGGCTCGTCGCGGCAGAAGATCGTGCAGGTCGTGTCGAGCCGCTGAAGCGCCGCTTCATTGCCGCGAATCGTATGCGGGAGCAGCACGAGCCGGCGGGCCCTGCCTGCAAAGCGGCCAACCGCCTCCGCGATCTGGGGATAGAGCGGTATGAGATTTCCGCCGCCGCCCAGCAGGACCACCCGCCCTTCCACCGCCGCGTCGAGGCCGATTACCGTCGCATCGACTCCGTTGCGCGCGAACGCCTCGAGGGTGGCGACAGCGATCAGCGAGTCGCCCGCATTGCCGGGATTTGGGAAAAACAGAATCGGCGTGCCGCGAAACTCGGCGAGGAAGCGCTCGATATCGGCGCGCAAGCTCCTCAGAACGCTCCGGTTCCGGAGGATCCGCAGCGCATGCATCAAGCTCTTCACCGCGGGGAATTCTCGATCACGTTGCCACAATAGGCTATTCGACTGATGCGCGATAGCGCACGCGGCCCCGTGTGCACTCGGATGCGAGCCATGCGCTTCTCGCTCGGACGCCGCGGCGAGAGTGCGATCATCCTTGCTTCCGCGGCAGCATGCCGGTGGCGCGCAACGAGGCGATCATCGAGGTTTCGAGCGCGTGCGCGTACATCAGTTTGCGGTCGGCGCCGATCGCGCGCCAGCGTTCGAGATTGCGCCGCCGTATCTCGGGATCGCGCTCCTCGAGCAGTTTCTTGTTGCGCTCGGTCATTGAGTTGATCGCGACGACGGCCGCTGGCCGGCGCTGCGCCTCGTAGCCGTCGAGCGCGCGCGGATCGGATTTTCCCTCGATGACGGCGGCGAGGCGCCGGGTCAAGTTCAGCGCGTCGTGTAGGCCGCCGTTCAGCCCGACACCGCCCAACGGATTGTTAACATGCGCCGCGTCGCCGGCGAGGAACACGCGGCCGGCGCGATAGGTTGCCGCCACCCGCTGATGCACGCGATAGATCGCCTTCACCAGCAGAGGATAAGGCTCGGCGCGCGGGCAGATGTTCTGAAGGCAGCTCTGGAGATAGCTGTCGGCGACAGCGTCCTCGGCCTCGATGCCGGGCGCCACCGGGACGACGATACGCCACATGTCCGGGATCTCGAGCAGCAGGAACCATTCCTCGGGATCGGCGGTGTAGTTGACCGAGCAGATGTCGGGCATCGCGGCGTGGAAATCATGGCGCGTGCCGGCGACAAGGAATTGCTCGGGATGCGTGTAGCCGTCGAACGCGATGCCGATCTGCCGGCGCACGGTGCTGCGCCCGCCATCGGCGGCGATCGCGTAGCGTCCCCGCAATAGGCGCGGGCCCGACGGCGTGCTCGCCGCAACCTCGACGCCGGCTTCGTCCTGGCGGACGTCGGCGACCTCGTGGCTGAACGCGACGCCGGCGCCGGGGATGCGCGCGAGCTCCGCATAGAGCCACTCGGTGAGCTTGAACTGCTCGCATTGCAGGCGATAGGGATGCGCGGTGTCGTCTTTCAGCACCGCGAAATCGATCTCGGCGATCTTGCCGAGCCGGCGGTCGCGATATTGCATGACCGGCGCCTTCAAGCCCATCGCCAGCAGCGCCGCGGTGGCGCCGCAGTCCTCGAGCAGGTCGAGCGTCGGCGGATGAAAGGTGGACGCGCGGTAGTCGATGACGCGCGCCGGCTCGCGCTCCAGCAGCGCCACCGAAAGGCCGCGCCGCGCCAGCAGATATGCGCAGAGCGCGCCGACCGGGCCGGCGCCGGCGACGATGACATCGTGCGCTCGAGGCATGCGGCCGATATTGGCCGATGCCGCTGCCGAGCAACAGCGCGTTGTGCGGTGCCCGGACCGCGTGCGCCCGGGCCGACTCAGTACTTCGGCGGCTTCGGCCAGGCATCCACCGAGCTCGACACCAGGATCTGCAGGAAATTGCGCGGCGCCGATTGGGCAGTAACCGGGGACACCGAATGGTGCGAATAGGGATGGCAGGCGAACGCCGCCATCAGATTGTGACAAGGGCGGACGACGACGTCGCGCCGCGGCCACCACCCTCCAGGACGTCGATGCAAGACCAGCTCGCCGCCTTGCATGGCGTTCTCGTCGGCGTCGCAAAGATAGTCGAGCATGGAAACGACCCTGCGACGGAAGTCGAGGTGCCGGGGCCGCGCGTAGTGGAGGTACCCTTGCAGAATGTCGGCGCCTACAGAAAGTTCGTGCGGGGCGTGGACCGATTGGCGATTTGCGGCCGCTGCTTGTCCTCGCGCGTTTCGAGATAGGAGACTTAGGCGGCCTTGCTCATATCGATCGTGCAGCCGGTCTTGCCGAAGACGGATGCGAACGTGCGCAGGCAATAGCCGACGAACGCCTGCGACTGCGCAGCTTCGAACACCGCCCGCCAAGCCGCATTGTCGGCGATCAGTGCGTCGTAGAGCGGATCGCCCCAAAAACAGGAGTAGCCTGTGGGTCCGCCGTTGCGTGGACAGGCCGGAAAGGTCCGCACCAGCTCCCGGTAAATCTCCGGGGCGATGAAGTCATCGACGATCACGTGCTCGAACGGCCTCTGGCGTAGCCGAATCGGGTCCAACCTGAAGACAGCGGCGGCATCCATGTGCGCCCCCGACGGGCTCGGTTCCGGCGGATTCCCCGTGCTGCAACGACGAAATCGCAATGGCGAATTCTAGTCGATATTCGTCTGACTGTCTTCACATCCCGTTTGGCGACCGCCGAGGCGCGGCGCCTGCCGCCCGGATCTTACCTCGCAGCGAAAGGGCGGCTTCGCAGGGATCGGCGCATCAATCGAAGTCTCGGGCCAGCTCGGCGCGCACCGGTTCGGGTATACGCGCCATGTGCGCGTAGTTGGGGTGCGCAATTTCGATGACGGCGTCGGCACCCGGTTTCTTGAAGGCGGCGATGGCCTCGGGCGGGAATTCGAAGCGCAGGAAATGCACCGACGAGGTCTTGCCGTCGGCGCGCGTTCTCTCCTCGTCGCCGATCGGGGCGGCGCGAATGCGCGCACCTCCGACGGCCAAGTAGATCTGCAGCTCGACGCCGCCGAGGCGTGCCAATTCGCGCTCGCGCCGCGCCGGGTCCTCGATCTCGAACATCACGGTCGCGACGAGATCGCGGCCTTTCGGAATCAGCGGATTATAGGCGTCCAGTTCGCTCTGCACTTGCTCGTCGCCGCCCTTCTCGATGGCCAGCATCTCGTGCACCTGGTGCAGCATCGTATCGTAGTTCTCGAAGTAGAACGTCGCGAACGGTCCCACCTCCATGCGCCGGTTGGCCTTCATCGCGGCCATGCGTTTCCGCCGGTCCTTCCTCTCCTTCTCGTAGACCGCCATCGGCAGCAGATCGGCGCGGGTGATTTCGTGCTTCATCTCAGCACCGCTCGTGTGGATTGGAGAACCAGGGGAACAGGAGCCGGGGAGTCGGGGAGAATTTTCTTCGCGCGGCTGCGCCGCGCAATTCTTGAATCTCCCCGGCTTCCCGGCTCCTGTTCACTTATTCTTGCCGGCCGCGACTCAATCGGCGAGTCCGTAAGCCTTGGCGAAGAGTTCGATCGGGTGCGGGGCGCGGTCGGGGACGATCTTGCCCACCTCTTCGATGCGCTCCATGCCTTGGAGAACGTGCACGCCGGCGAGCGGACACTCGGAGGCGACGAATTTCTTCTGCGCCTCGGCGGCCTGGCGCGCGACCGGCCGTCCGACCTTGATCGCAACCTCGAAATTCTCCTTCATCACGCCCCACGAGCCGCCATGACCCGAGCAGCGCTCGATCACCTTCAGATCGATGCCGGGAATGAGGCGCATCATCTCGGTGGCCTTCTGGCCCATGTTCTGCGCGCGCGAATGGCAAGAGATGTGGAGCGTGACGCCGCCCTCGAGCGGCTTCAGCCCGGATGCCAGGCCCTCCTTCTTCGCGATCTCGACGATGTATTGCGCGGCGTCGCGCGTCGCCTTGCCGAGCGCCTCGACCGCGGGATCGTCCGGCACGATCAGCGGCCACTCGAATTTCAGCATCAGAGCGCAGGAGGGCACGAGCGCGACCACGTCATAGCCCTTGTCGATCCAGGGCTTCATGGCGGCGGACACCGACTTGGCGCTCTCGGCCACAGCCGCGATGTCGCCATGCTCGAGCAGCGGCATGCCGCAGCAGCCGGGATAGACGACCTCCGTCTCGACGCCGTTATGCGCGAGCACGCGCATCAATGCCGTGCCGATGTCGGGGTTGTTATAGTTGGAATAACAGGTGGCGAAGATCGCGGCCTTGCGCCCATGGGCCGGCGCGGACGCGTTGACCGCGGGTGCCTCGGCCTTGGCGCGCTTTTCGAGCGTGCGGCGATGATACTTCGGCAACGCGGCCTTGCGGTCGACGCCGGCGATCTTCTCCATCAGCGGGCGCGTGGCGCCATTTTTGAGGTCGGTGGCCCAGTTGGCGAGGCCGGGCATGTGCGCGCAGAGCCGCCCGTTGCGGTCGGTCTTGGTGAGCTGCTTTTCCCAGAAGCCGGGGATTTGGCCCTTCCGGTGCTCGACCGCGCGGTAGCGCAGCATCAGGTGCGGAAAGTCGATGTTGAACTGATGCGGCGGCACGTAGGGGCACTTCGCCATGAAGCACATGTCGCAGAGCGTGCAGGCGTCGACGACTTTCTTGAAGTCGGCGGTGGCGACGCCTTCCATCTCCTTCTCGCCGGCCGCATCGACGAGGTCGAAGAGGCGCGGAAACGAGTCGCACATGTTGAAGCAAAGCCGGCAGCCATGGCAGATGTCGAAGACGCGGCGCATCTCTTTCTCGAGCGCGGCCTCGTCGTAGAACTCCGCCGATTGCCAATCGATCGGCACGCGTTTCGGTGGCTCGAGGCTGCCTTCACGCATGTGATGCTCAGGTCACTTTGAAAGTGGCTTGTCGTCCCCGCTTGCGCGGGGACGACAAAATGAGATTGGCCGAAAGTGCGTGCAGGGCGGCCCTTGCGCAGCGCCCCGGCACGGCGGCGCGCTACACGACTTCGTTGAGCGCCTTCTGGAAGCGGCCGGCGTGGCTCTTCTCGGCCTTGGCGAGCGTTTCGAACCAGTCGGCGATCTCGTCGAAGCCTTCCTGGCGCGCCGAGCGGGCCATGCCCGGATACATGTCGGTGTATTCGTGCGTCTCGCCGGCGATGGCGGCCTTCAGATTCTTCTTGGTGTCACCGATGGGCTCGCCGGTGGCCGGGTCGCCGACCTCTTCCAGGAACTTGAGATGCCCGTGCGCGTGACCGGTCTCGCCCTCGGCGGTCGAGCGGAACACGGCCGCCACGTCGTTGTAGCCTTCGACGTCGGCCTGCTGCGCGAAATAAAGATAGCGGCGGTTAGCCTGGCTTTCGCCGGCAAACGCGGCCTTCAAGTTATCGACGGTCTTGCTGCCTTTGAGCTTTGCCATGGTTGCTATTCCTCCTCGAGTGTCAAGCAATGGATCCCGTTTCGGGTCGGCGGCGCGAGGCGAATCTCGCGACGGCGCGAGGGCGGAGTCCGGCCGCGAACAGCAGAAGCTACCGCCCTTCCCGAGCCGCACTATGCGCGCGCCGCGAAACGCGTGTCAAGCAGTTTAGAATTATTCTAACTTGAGATGCGGGCCTTGCGCGAAACGCAGAGAACGCTCAACCGCGCGGCTTCAAGCGTACGATCACGTCGACGCGCGCGACCGCGGTGCCGGACGGCGCCGCCGGCACGCCGGCGACCGAGAGGCTCGCAGCCGGAATGTCGACGAGCTTGCCGCCGTCTTCGAAGAAGAAGTGGTGATGGTCCGAGGTGTTGGTGTCGAAATAGGCGCGGCCCGCTTCGACCGCGACTTCGCGCAGCAAGCCCGCCGCCGTGAACTGATTGAGCGTGTTGTAGACCGTGGCGAGCGAGACGCCGACGCCGGCCGCTTCGGCCTCGGCGTGCAGCTCGTCGGCGGTGATGTGGCGGTCGCCCTTGGCGAACAGAAGGCGCGCCAAAGCAAGGCGCTGACGCGTGGGCCTGAGGCCCGCGCCGCGCAGGCGCTGCAACAACTCGGCGTAGGGGCGGCTGGCGCTCATACGCCGAATATAGCCGCGGCTGCCGAAAGTTCAACGGCCCAAACAAGCCCTTAGGGCGCCGTTTGGAATGGCTTTAAGGAATTTCTGCAGCGCCCGTGCGGCTGCCGATTCGAAACATTCCCGCCGCGTCACAGAAAACCGAGAGCGGACGACCGCGCGCCTTCGCGTCAGCGACCGAGAAACTCAACGAGCCTTGGAATGACTTGGCCCGGTGCCTCTTCCATCAGCCAATGGCCGGCGCCCTTGACGACGACGCCTTCCACCTTGTCGTCGACGAGCCGGCCTTGCGCGATCAGGAATTCGCCCGACGCTTTCTCGCCGGTCAACACGAGCATCGGTATCGTGAGCTTGGTTTCGGCGAGCTTCGCGAAATCAGCCGCGTCTTGCTGGAAGGTGCGGAACACTTCGAAGCCGGCACGCATCGCGCCCGGCTGGGCGTAGAGCGCGGCGTAGAAGCGCCGGTCGCGCTCGGGCACCGAGTGTGTGCGGTCAGCGGCGAAATCGTTCCAGAAGTGCTCGAG
>JBKOUH010000038.1:0-9791 GCA_046723285.1 Pseudomonadota bacterium | reverse complement strand
GCTCCAAGCCGCGCTCGAGGCCCTGCCCGCGATCTTCCGCGAGGTGATCGTGCTGCGCGAGCTGCACGATCTTTCCTATCGCGAAATCGCCGAAGTCACGGGCGTGCCGGAAGGAACTGTGATGTCGCGCCTCGCCCGTGCTCGCGCCGAGTTGCGCCGCGTCTGGCTGAAACACACTCCATGATCGCCCCCATCGATTGCGCGGAGGCGCGGACGGCTTTGCCGCTCTATCTCGATGACGAGCTCGGCGACGACGACCGCAATGCGTTCGAGCGCCATCTCGCCGCGTGCGCGGCGTGCCGCGAGGCGGTCGCCGCCGACCGTGCACTGAAGGCGGCGATCCGCGACCTGCCGCGGCCGGGGCCGCCGCCAGCACTGGCGGCGCGCATTCGCGACCAGCTGCCCCGGCCGGCATCGGTGCGCCGCATCCGCCCCTGGCATGCCGCGGCTCCGGCGCTGGCCGCCGGGCTGCTGCTGTTCTTGCTCGGCGGCGTCATCGGCCATTGGGCGATCCCGGCGCCGCCGGCCGACGCTGTCGGCCGGGACGTGGTTTCGGCCCATATGCGCGCACTTCTCGGCGGCCACGTAACGGACGTGGCCTCGGCCGAAGGGCACACGGTGAAGCCGTGGTTCAATGGGCGCGTGGAAGTGGCGCCGCCGGTGGTGGATCTGGCAGGCGACGGCTTCCCGCTCTCCGGCGGCCGTCTCGACTACATTGACGGCCGCCGCGCCGCGGCGATCGTGTACCGGCGCCGTCAGCATGTGATCAGCCTGTTCGTGTGGCCGTCTGCGGCGCCGCCGCGTGGCCCCGCCATCGTTCAGGGCTTTAATCTCGAATATTGGCGCAGCGCCGATATGAACTATGCGGCGGTCTCCGACCTGAATGGTCCCGAGCTTCGGCAGTTCGCCGAGCTTTTCCGCACGCGCACCGCGGCACCGGCGCAACCGCACTAGAAGAAGCGCGGTCTGCTCCAACAAGGCGGAACGGCCGCAGCGGTCCGACTCGCGGAGGCCAGCCGAAGGGCGAGCGAATGTCGACTTTTGCCCGCCCGAAGAATGGGCGGTGTCGCGGATGGGCTAACTCAATTGAACAGGCGCGATACCGACTTCTCGGTGCTGATCGAGAGGATCGCCTCGGAGAGGAGCGGCGCCACGGTGAGTTGGCGCAGGCGCTTCGAGGTTTTCATCGTCTCGGTGGCCTGGATCGAGTCGGTGATCACCATCTCGTCGAGCCGCGAGCCCTCGATGCGCGCCACGGCGCCGCCCGAGAGCACGCCGTGGGTGCAGTAGGAAGTGACGGCCTTGGCCCCCTCGCCGATCAGCGCCTCGGCCGCGTTGCAGAGCGTCCCGCCCGAATCGACGATGTCGTCGATGAGGATGCAGGCGCGGCCGCTCACTTCGCCGATCACGTTCATGACCTCGGAGACGCCGGCGCGCGGACGCCGCTTGTCGATGATCGCGAGGTCGCAGCCGATGCGGCTCGCGATCGCGCGCGCGCGCACCACGCCGCCCACGTCGGGCGACACCACGACGAGATCGCCGTTGCGCTTGCCGAACTTCGATTCGATGTCGCGCACGATCACCGGCGAGGCATAGAGGTTGTCGGTCGGGATGTCGAAGAAGCCCTGGATCTGCCCGGCGTGGAGATCGATCGTGCAGAGCCGGTTGGCGCCCGCGACGGTGATGAGGTTGGCGACGAGCTTGGCCGAGATCGGCGTGCGCGGGCCGGTCTTCCGGTCCTGGCGCGCATAGCCGTAATAGGGCACCACCGCCGTCACGCGCCGCGCCGAGGCGCGCTTCAAGGCGTCGAGCAGCACCAGCAGTTCCATGAGATTGTCGTTGGCCGGGAACGACGTGGACTGGATCACGAACACGTCCTCGCCGCGGATGTTCTCCTCGATCTCGACGAACACCTCCATGTCGGCGAAGCGCCGGATGCTCGCCCTGGTGAGCGGCGTGCCGAGATAGGATGAAATAGCGTCGGCCAGCGGCCGGTTGCTGTTGCCCGCGATCAGCTTCATGCGTTCCCCGAGATGGCCGCCCGGCCAAGAGGCCGAGCTCATGGCGCCCCAGATAAGCGCCCCCGGCCTCGCCCGGCCGGCGCGGCTTATCTAACAAGGCGTCACGATAGTGTAAACGAGCGCGGCAGCGGCGGACGGTCGCGACGGCCGTTTTTTTGGCCGCCGTTCCGCCCCTTGGCCGAGCGACATTAGCGCGGCAGCAGATCGCGGGCGACCGCCGCGAGCCAGGCGCGGACGGCGCGCTCCTCCTCGGGGCCGAGCCCGACGGTAAGTCGGCGCTCCAACGCATCGATGCGCCGCTTGGCGGCGGCGACGCGGCGCCTTCCCTCCTCGGTCAGCGCCACGCGCAGGATACGGCCGTGGACCGGATCGGGCGTGCGCGCGACGAGGCCGTTGCGCTCGAGATTCTTGATGACCGAATCGAGCGTCTGCGGCGTCTGCAGCGAGAGCCGCGCCAGCTCCGCGCCCGAGAGCGCGCCCTCGATGACGAGCCAGGACAGCACGCCGTATTGCGGCAGGGTCAAGCCGGTGTCCGCGAGCGCCGCGTCGCCGGCCAGGCGGAACGCGCCCTGCGCCTGGCGCAGGAGATAACCGATGTGGCCCTCTTGCCCGCGCCGTCCCTCGCCCGGCGGCACCAGGGGCGCGCGGCCGCCCCTTTTCGCTTTCCCCTTGCCGTTCATATCAGCATACTGATAACTTATCAGCTATCTGATAACAAGCCGCCGGGCTTTGGCGGCCATGGGAGGGATCCGGCCATGCATCTTTCGCGTTTCGTCGTTGCGGTCATGGCGGCGAGCATCGCCGCTCCGGCCGCCGAAGCTCAAGAGCTAAGAATAGGCTTCTTGACCAACTACACAGGCTCGGGCGGCCAGCAGGGCCTCCACCAGCGGAACGGCTGGGAGCTCGGCCTCGAGCACGAGGGCTGGCGCAAGAACGGCGACCCGCTCGGCGGCGTGCCGATGCGCCTCGTCTACGGCGACGACCAGGCCAAGCCCGACGTCGGGTTGAAGGAGATCGACAAGATGCTGTCGGTCGAGAAGGTGCACATGGTGGCTGGCTACATGTGGTCGAACGTGCTGATGGCCTCGCGCCAGCGCATGATCGAGGCGCAGCGCATCTTCATGAGCACGATACCCGGAGCCTCGCCGCTCGCCGGCGCCGAATGCACGCCGCTGTTCGTCAACCTCGCGCAGAACAACGACCTCAACGCCCAGGCGCTGGGCGAGCTTGCCACCGCCGACAAGGTCAAGTCGGTCTACGTGCTCGTGCCCAACTATCAGGGCGGCAAGGACATCGTCAGCGGCTTTCGCAGCGGCTACCACGGCGGCAAGATCATCGGCCAAAGCGCCTTCAAGCTCGGCGAGGCGGATTTTCAGGCCGACATCTCGAAGGCGCGCGCGATGCGGCCCGAAGCCGTCGTCTTCTTCGGCCCCGGCGCCATGGGTATCTCCTTCGTCAAGCAATGGGCCGCGGCCGGCGCCGGGAAGGAAATCAAGCTCTACACCGTGCTGACCGTGGACTGGCTGACGCTGCCGCCGATGGGCGACGCCGCGCTTGGCGTGATCTCGGCCGGCTTCTGGGACCCGAACGCCCAAGACGAAGTCAATCGCCGGTTCGTCAAGGACTACATCGCCAAGTACCAGCACATGCCGTCGCGCTCGGCGGCCACGAACTACGACGCCGCCCGGCTGGTGGCGGCCGCGGTGCGCAAAATCGGAGGCAAGGTCGACGACATCCCCGCTTTCGCCAAGGCGCTGCGGCACACCGAATCGCCCTCGCTGAGGGGCCGGCTTGCATTCAGCGAGAATGGCTTCTTGATCGAGACCTATTACAAGCTCGTGGTCGAGAAAGCCGCCGACGGACGTCACACGATCGCCAACCGCGGCGTCATTTTCCGGGACCGCAAGGACCCGTTCTGGCAGGACTGCCCGAAAGACCGGCGGCTCTGATCCGCGCCGCGCCAATGCCCCTTCGCAACGAGGAGAATCGCCGCATGTTGAGTCCGCAAAACCTTGAAATCGTGCTCCGCCACGTCAAGGCCGAGACCGAGCACCGCATGGAGGAGACGCTGGCGACACTGACGCCCAATTGCGTCTTCGACGATCGCGCCTTCGGCCGCGTCTGGCACGGCCGCGAGGGTGCGCGCGACTATTACCGCATGTGGTGGGAGGCGTTCGGCATCGCGCCGTTCACGTCCGCGCGCTATGCGCCGAACGAAGACCTTCTGATCGTCGAGACCCACTTCAAGGGGCGCCACAAGGGACCATTCCTCGGCGTGGCGCCGACCGGACGCGAGGTGGATGTGCCGATGACGATCTTCGTCTCCTTCGCCGACGGCCTTCTCTCTGGCGAGCGCTTCTACTGGAACCTCGGCACGCTCCTGGAGCAGATCGGCGTCAAGATGCCGGTGGCGCTGCCCAAGGCGGCGTAATGCAAGTGAACGGGAGCCGGGGGGTAGTAGATCGCGGTGCACGCAACGCACCGCAGAAAGTATTTCTCCCCCGCTCGCCGGCTCCTGTTCCCTTATTCTTTGCCGTCCGCGATAGTGTCGGCGCCGGAAACGAGGGGACGATGGCGGAGCGGCGGCTGAAGTTTTGGGGCTGGGGCTACGAGGGCGAAGGCGCCACCGCGGGCGAGCGCGAGGCGATCAAGCGCTTTTATGGCGGCATGTTCGCGCTCGATGCGTTTCCCGACGACGTGCCGCGCGCCGGGGATTACGCGCTCGCGAAGCCGCGCGTGAAGCCGCCGAAGAGCCTCGCCGCCATTTGCGCCGACGATGCGCACACGCGGCTCGTGCATGCGCTCGGAAAATCCTTCCCCGACGCGGTGCGGGTCTTCGACCGCAAGATCCCGCATGCGCCCGACGTCGTCGTCTTTCCGCGCAACGAGAAGGAAGTCGCGGCCGCGATGGACTGGGCCGCCTCGGCCAAGGCGGCGCTGGTGCCGTTCGGCGGGGGCAGCTCGGTCGTGGGCGGCGTCGAGCCGGCGGTCGGCGGCAAGTATCGCGCGGCGATCACGCTCAGCACCGTGAAGCTCGACAAGGTCATGGCGATCGACAAGACCTCGCGCGCCGCGCGCATCCAGGGCGGCATTCGCACGCCGGCGATGGAGGAGGCGCTCGGCAAGTCCGGCGTCACGCTCCGCCATTTCCCGCAGAGCTTCCAGATGGCGACCCTGGGCGGCATGATCGCCACGCGCTCGGGCGGCCATTTCGCGACGCTCTACACGCATATCGACGACTTCGTGGAGTCGGTGCGGATGGTGGCGCCGGCCGGCGTCATGGAAAGCCGGCGCTTGCCCGGCTCGGGCGCGGGGCCGAGCCCCGACCGGCTCGCGATCGGCTCCGAGGGCAGCCTCGGCATCATCACCGAGGCCTGGATGCGGCTCCAGGACAAGCCGCGCTTCCGCGCCGGCGCCGCGGTCTCGTTCAGGGACTTCTTCGGAGCGGCCGAGGCCGTGCGCGCGCTCGCGCAATCGGGACTCAATCCCGCCAATTGCCGCCTCGTCGATGCGAACGAATGCAAGGTCAACGGCGTCAATGACGGCTCGGCACATCTGCTCGTGCTCGGCTTCGAGAGCGCGCATGTCGACGTCGCCGCGGCCATGGCGCGCGCGCTCGAGATCGTGCACGATCACGGCGGCACCGGCAGTAACAGCGAAGGCGCTGTTACTGCTTGGCGCAACGCGTTCATCCGCATGCCGTATTTCCGCGAGGTGATCACGCCGTGGGGCGTCATCAACGATACCTTCGAGACCGCCATCACCTGGGACCGCTTCCCTGCGTTCCATCGCGCGATCATGGCGGCGACCGAGGGCGCCATCGAAGCGGCCACCGGCCGGAAGGGCCTCGTCACCTGCCGCTTCACGCATGTCTATCCGGATGGCCCCGCGCCTTACTACAGCTTCCACGCCAAGGGCGAGCGGCGCGCCCTCATGAAGAAGTGGATGCAGATCAAGAAGGCCGCCTCGGACGCCGTCATCGCCGGGGGCGGCACGATCACCCATCATCACGCGGTCGGCCGCGACCACATGAAATGGTACGAGCGCCAGCGGCCGAAGTTGTTCGGCGCCGCGCTGGCGGCGGCGAAATCGGTGCTCGATCCGGCCGGGGTGATGAACCCCGGCGTGATCGTGCGGTAGCGGCGCCATGCGCATCGCCGTGATCGGGGCCACGGGCGTGCTGGGCCGGCATCTGGTGCCGCGCCTGATCGAGCGCGGCCACGCCGTCTGCGCCACCGCGCGCAAGGAAGCCGATCTCGACCGGCTGAAGCGCCTCGGCGCCGAGGCCGTGCCGGCCGATATCCTGGACCCCGTGAGCCTCCGCGCCGCCGTGGTCAATTGCGAGGCGGCGATCCACGCCGCCACCTCGATTCCGAAATCGACCGGCGGCGGCGACTGGGCGGTCAACGACCGCATCCGCCGCGAAGGCACGGCCAATCTCATCGCCGCCTGCCGCGCCGAGCGCGTGCGCCGCTACGTGCAGCAGAGCATCGCGATGCTGCACATCACGAGCGACGCGCGGCCGCAGACCGAGGACGACCCCATCGGCGTCTACGACCGTATCCGCTCGGCGCTCGACATGGAGCAGCTCGTGATGGCGGCGCCGCTCGATTGGTGCATCGTGCGCGGCGGCGCGTTCTACGGGCCCGGCACCGGCCGCGCCGAGGCGTGGCGCAGCCAGGCGCGCGGCGGCGTTCTCACGCTGCCCGGCGACGGCAACGGGTTTCTCAGCCTGATCCATGTCGCCGACATGGCTGCGGCCATGGCCTTGGTCGCCGAGCGCGGCCAGCCCAAGCACATCTACATCGCCGCCGACGACCAGCCCGCCACCTACCGCGATCTCCTGGGCTATGTGGCGGCGAGCGAGGGTACCGGTCCGCCGGCGCCGGGCGGGCCCATGATGCTGCCCTCGTTCCGCGTTTCTAACGCAAAGTTAAAGGCTTTGGGCTGGGCTCCTGCCTATCCGAGCTTCCGCTCGGGGCTCGCCGCTTAAAGGCGGCCGCCTGGGGCATTCGCGTAGCGACAAATCGGCCCCTGTTGGCCAAACGGGGTCGCGGAATAATCTCCACCGACACGGCGTTCACCCAGGGGTGGGAGGAACACGCCCTTATGGATTACGAATCCTTTTTCATCGAGCGCATCGGGGCGCTCAAGGCCGAGGGCCGCTACCGGGTCTTCGCCGATTTGGAACGCATCGCGGGCCGCTTCCCGCGCGCCCATTGGCACGGCCCCAAGGGCGCGCGCGAAGTGACGGTGTGGTGCTCGAACGATTATCTCGGCATGGGCCAGAACCCGGCCGTGATCGCCGCGATGCACGAGGCGCTCGACAAGTGCGGCGCCGGCGCCGGCGGCACGCGCAACATCTCCGGCACCAACCATTATCACGTCCTGCTCGAGCAGGAGCTGGCCGACCTCCACGGCAAGGAAGCCGGCCTCCTCTTCACCTCGGGCTACAATTCCAACGAGGCTGCGCTATCGGTGCTGCTGACCTTGCTGCCCGATTGCGTCGTCGTCTCGGACGAGCTCAACCACGCGTCGATGATCCACGGCATGCGCTCGGCCAAGTGCGAGAAGCGCATCTTCCGCCACAACGACGCCGCGCATCTCGAGGAGGTGCTGAAGGGCCTCGATCCCAAGCGGCCGAAGATCGTGGCGTTCGAATCGGTCTATTCGATGGACGGCGACATCGCGCCCATCGCCGCCCTGTGCGACGTCGCCGAGAAATACGGCGCCATGACCTATCTCGACGAGGTGCACGCGGTCGGCCTTTACGGCAACCGCGGCGGCGGCGTCTCCGAGCGCGACGGCGTCGCGCATCGCCTCACCATCATCGAGGGCACGCTCGCCAAGGCCATCGGCGTGATGGGCGGCTACATCACCGGCTCCAACGCCGTCGTAGACGCGGTGCGGAGTCACGGCTCGGCGTTCATTTTCACGACCGCGCTGCCGCCCGCGATCGCCGCGGGTGCGCTCGCCAGCGTGCGCCATTTGAAATCCGACAATACGGTGCGCGAGCGCCATCAGGAACGCGCGGCGCGCCTGAAGCATCTCCTCCACGTCGCCGGACTGCCGGTGATGGCGAGCGAGAGCCACATCGTGCCGGTCCTGGTCGCCGACGCGCGGCTCTGCAAATCGGCGAGCGATTGCCTGCTCGATGAGCATGCGATCTACGTGCAGCCGATCAACTATCCGACGGTGCCGCGCGGCCAGGAGCGCCTGCGCTTCACGCCGACGCCGTTCCATTCCGACCAGGACATGGACCGGCTGGTAGCAGCGCTTTACCGTGTGTGGCGCGATCTCGGCTTGACCTTGAAGAAAGCGGCCTGAGGTTACGCGGTATGTTCCGCGACAAGACCCTCATACCGACCGAAGCCATCCGCGTGCTGGCGCTGGGCCTCATCGCCGATCGCCCGTGCCGCTATGCCGAACTTGCGCAGGAGCTCCGCCGCTTCATCGGCCTCGTGCTCGGCCCCTCGCTCGACATGCTTGCACCCTCGCTCGAGCTGCTGCGCTTCGAAGGCCTGGCGGCCGCGAACGGCGACGGAGCCGACGGCGAGCTCTCGATCACGGAGGCCGGCCGCGCCGAGCTGATGAACCTGCTCCGCGCCAACGTCCGCGCTCCGGTCAACGACACGAACCGCCTCGTCATCGCGCTGAAGTTCCGCTTCCTCCACCTGCTTCCGCCCGCGGAGCAGAAGACGCAGCTGGCCCTCCTCGCCGATCTCTACGAGACCGAGCGGGGCCGCTTGGAAGAGCTACGCGCCGCCGGCGGCAGCGCCGCCTTCGCCGCGTGGCTCGACCACGAGATCGCGCTGACGGGCGAGCGGATCGGGTGGCTGACGCGGAAGTGAAGTCCCCTGCACGCGCTACGCCGCGTCGGAGCGCAGCGACGCAGCGAATGCGTCGAAGTCCTTTGCAATGAATCCGGCGGAATCCGGCCAAAATTCATGCAGCCAGATTACGATCGTCGGGCTCGGATTATTTTTGTCTGAACGATAATCAAAACAAATATGGTCGCCAGAGCCATTGTCGGCAAAAGCGATCAAACCCTCTGGAAAGTGTTCAGCGCGCTCCAAGAGATTGATGTCTTCGATCGTCCACCACGGCCGAATATCCATATCGCGCCAAAGATCCGGGTCATTTCGATAGATGTCCTTGAGATAACGATCCATGGGTTCGCGGAAACTGTAGAGGAAGCCCATTCCATCGCTTTCGACCTTGCCATCGCTCGGATGAACAAAGTCGAAAGCATTGTGCTTCTTCAGCCCGCCATCGCAGATTCCTACCCAATCCAGAAACTGCTCGGGGAAACGAACGCCCAGATTTTGTTGAACCTCGTGAATACGCTCCTTCGTAACAGGGGGACCACAGAACGACCATTCTTCGTCGGACACTGACATCGCACCCCTCTTATTGGCCTTTCCGCAGTCCCGTTCCGCCGAGATGTGATGTGCGCGCGTGAATCAATTCCGGGACGAGTTGCATGCGACCAAGGTCCTGATGGTGATGCCATCGGTACCCTGGAATATCGCTTTTCCCCATTTGAATTGCCTTAAGTTGCTCCGGACTGAACAGGTCGCGGCGTATTTGACCAAGATCGATCGCCTCGCGTAGCTGCAGGGTGGCAGTTTGCTTATGCACGTCAATCCGACCTTTCCAGAACACCTCGGAAGGTATGCGGGTATCGAAACGGGCAACGTCGTCGAATATCGGATAGCCCCGTGTGTCGAAAACGATCCCGGTGACGGGGTGTCGTTTTCCGGCCAACTG
>JBKOUH010000084.1:0-8296 GCA_046723285.1 Pseudomonadota bacterium | reverse complement strand
TCCCGATCTCGTTCCCGCATTGCTGCGCGGCTTCCGCCTCTACGTCACGCAGGACGACCGCAGCTCGAACCTGCCGGTGACGCCGACCAGCATTCCGGTCCTGACCCAGGATCCCGACGGTCCGCTGCACTGCACCTTCATCGCCGAGCTTGCCGCATGGGCGGTCGAGAAGGCGGGTCAGCCGTGGCCGCCCGGCGGTCCCGAGGCGATCGCGTTCTTCCACGAGGTTTCGAATCGCGAGGGTGTGTTCCTCGATATGGCGATTGAGCCCGGCGACATCCAGTTCCTCAACAACCGGACGACCGTTCACGGCCGCACCGACTATGAGGAATGGCCCGAGCCGGAGCGCCAGCGGATCATGTTCCGCCTCTGGCTCATGTGTCCGGATTGGCCGCAGCCCACGACCGCCGTCAATCGCGTGCTCTTCGGCAAGACCGACCGCGCCGACGGCGGCGTCCAGCGCCGGCTCGAGCGCGTCGGGGCATAGCGGCACGCGCTGGTCTCACGCGCCGGTTCCGCGCTAGACTTTGCGCCATCGCCGGGCCCCGCGGCGCCGGCCGATATTTGAATAAATAGGAGCGAGCCATGGCCACGCTGATCCGTGGCGGCACGGTGGTGACCGCCGAGCATAGCTTCCGCGCCGACGTGCTTTGCGCCGACGGCAAGATCCGCGCGGTCGGGCAGAAGCTCGATGTGCCGGTGGGCACCGACGTCGTCGATGCCGGCGACCGCCTCGTGATGCCGGGGGGCATCGATCCGCACACGCATATGGAGCTGCCCTTCATGGGCACGGTGGCCTCGGAGGATTTCTACTCCGGCACCGCGGCCGGCTTCGCCGGCGGGACCACGATGATCATCGATTTCGTGATCCCGGCGCCCAAGGAGAACCTGCTCGCGGCCTACAAGAAATGGCGCGGCTGGGCCGAGAAGGCGGCCGGCGATTATTCGTTCCACGTCGCGGTGACGTGGTGGGACGAAAGCGTGCATCGCGACATGGGCACGCTCACCAAGCAGCACGGAGTCAACAGCTTCAAGCACTTCATGGCGTACAAGGGCGCCATCATGGCCGACGACGAAGTGCTGGTGAACAGCTTCTCGCGCGCGCGCGAACTGGGCGCCCTCTGCACCGTCCACGCCGAGAACGGCGAGCTCGTCTTCCGCCTGCAGAACGAGCTCTTGAAAGCGGGGATCACCGGGCCCGAGGGCCACCCGCTCTCGCGCCCGCCCGAGGTGGAGGGCGAGGCGGCCAACCGCGCGATCCGCATCGCCGAAGTCTTGGGCGTGCCGCTCTACATCGTGCACAATTCCTGCCGCCAATCGCTCGAGGCGATCACGCGCGCGCGCAACGAGGGCCAGCGCGTGTTCGGCGAGGTCCTCGCCGGGCACTTGCTGATCGACGACGGTGTCTATCGCCATCCCGATTGGGCCACCGCCGCCGCCTATGTGATGAGCCCGCCGTTCCGCGCGAAGGAGCACCAGGAGGTGCTCTGGCGCGGACTCCAGTCGGGCAACCTGCAGACGACGGCGACCGATCATTGCTGCTTCTGCGCGCCGCAGAAGGCCGCCGGACGCGGCGACTTCACCAAGATTCCGAACGGAACCGGCGGGGTGGAGGACCGCATGTCGGTGCTCTGGCACCACGGCGTCGGCAAGGGCCGGCTTACGCCCAACGAGTTCGTGCGCGTCACGTCCACCAACGCGGCGCAGATCTTCAACATCTACCCGCGCAAGGGCTCGGTCAGCGTCGGCGCCGACGCCGATCTCGTCGTGTGGGATCCCGATGCCAGCCGCACGATCTCGGCCAAGACCCATCACCAGAAGATCGACTTCAACATATTCGAGGGGATGACGGTGCGCGGCGCCGCCACGCACACGCTCTCGCAAGGCAAGGTCGTCTGGGCCGAGGGCAAGCTCAACGCGGTGAAAGGTGCCGGGCGCTACGTCGACCGGCCGACCTTCGCGCCCTACTTCGAGGCGACGCGCCGCCAAAGCGAAGCGAAGCAGCCGCGCGCGGTGGTGCGGCAAGCGGCGGAGTAGGACAGCGCAGCCTCTTCCACCGCCCCCTTGAGGGGCGGTCGGGGCCGCGCCCTCGCGCGGCTCCGGGTGGGGCTACGGCGACTCCGCAGGCACAAGCATTGCCCGCTTCGTACGCCGTTCCCTCTCAGTCACGCGCGCAAGCGCGCGTGCCAACTCCCCCTCAAGGGGAATGGCCGCATGGGGAAACGGAAGAAAGTCGCGTTGAATCACCCTTGACGTTGTTCTTGTTATGTTCTAAAGTGTGCCGCTTCGATCCGCATGCGATCGGCGCGGTGGCGTCGCGCGCAGGCGGCGCTGTTTGAACAATGTGAACCTTGAAACCCGAGCCGGCCTTCGATCTGCGAGCGAGTAACTTTGCGCTCACTACCGGGACTCGCCTCAACTCGCTGGCCGAGGACGAGACGGCCGAAAGCCAAGAAAAGCCAACCTCGGCGTCCGAGAAAGCCAAGGAAGGCCAAGGTGGGCGCCGAGAAAAAGCCAACGAAAGCCAAGATCGGCCCGCCCGAAAAGCCAAGGAAAGCCAACCAAAGCCAAGAAAAGCCAAGGGTTGCGAAATTCCGAGGCGCGCGCCCGCCTCGTGGCGGTTCGGCCCGCGGCGCCGATGTCTACGAATGTCTACGTTTGTCTACCCGAAGGAGGGGGAGGGGCGCGGCGCGCCCCTTGCCCCCGCCCGTTGGCCTACTTCTTCATCGCCGCTTCGATCACCGAGTGCGTCCAGGCGCCTTCCGGCTTCTTCGTGATGACCGGATCGGATTTGCCGCCGAGAAGCGTCGAAACCGTGCGCTCGTAGTCGGCCGGCTCCAAATAGCCGATGCCCTTGGGCTGGGCGGCCACGAGCTTCGCGATCTCGCCCATCATGCGCGTCTGGTGCGGCGCCTTCTGGGCACCGGTCGCGTCGTTGTTGAGCACGATCTTCACAGCCTCGGCCTGGTTCTTGATCGCGTAATCCCAGCCGCGCACCGAGGCGCGCACGAAGCGCGCGAGCTTCGCATGCATCGCCGGGTCCTTGAGCTTGGCTTCGGTCGTGTAGAGCCCGTCCTCGAGCGTGGCGACGCCCTGGTCTTCGTATTTGTAGACGAGGAGGTCGGTCGGCTTCAGGCCCGCGTCGATCACCTGCCAATACTCGTTATAGGTCATGGTGGAGATGCAGTCGGCCTGCTTCTGCAGCAGCGGGTCGACGTTGAAGCCCTGCTTCAGGATCTTGATGTCGGGGCTGGCGCCGGCGGTCTTGAGGCCGAGCTTGTCCATCCACGAGAGGAACGGATACTCGTTGCCGAAGAACCACACCCCCAGCGTACGCCCCTTGAAGTCCTTCGGGCTCTTGATGCCACTGTCCTTGCGGCAGGTGAGCATCATGCCCGAGCGCTTGAAGATCTGCGCGATGTTGACCAGCGGCACGCCCTTCTCGCGCGAGGCAAGCGCGGAGGGCATCCAGTCGATGATGACGTCGGCGCCGCCGCCGGCGATCACCTGCGCCGGGGCGATGTCGGGGCCGCCCGGCTTGATCGTGACGTCGAGCTTCTCGGCCTTGTAGAAGCCCTTGTCCTTGGCGACGTAGTAGCCGGCGAACTGCGCCTGCGTCACCCACTTCAACTGCAGCGTGACTTTGTCCTGCGCCGAGGCCGCCGCGGTCAGCGTCAGCGCCGCCACGCCGGCAAGCAATCCGATCAGTCTCATTGCCCTCTCCTGTTGCTGATTAACTGCGTCGATAGGAAGGATGCCAAAAGGTGAGCCCGCGCTCGATGAGCGCCACGGCGCCGTAGAACATCGAGCCGGCCAGCGCCGCGACCGCGATCGTGGCCCAAACCATGTCGATGTTCATGCGGCCGACCTCCGTCGAGATGCGAAAGCCCATGCCCACGATGGGCGTGCCGAAGAACTCGGCGACGATAGCACCGATCAGCGAGAGCGTCGAATTGATCTTGAGCGCGTTGAACACGAACGGCAGCGCATTGGGCAGGCGCAGCTTCAAGAGCGTCTGCCAATAGCCGGCGGCGTAGGAGTGCATGAGATCGCGCTCCATCGCGCCCGCCGCGTGCAGGCCCGCGAGCGTGTTCACCAGCATCGGGAAGAACGTCATCACGACGATGACGGCCGCCTTCGACTGCCAATCGAAGCCGAACCACATGACCATGATCGGCGCGATGCCGACGATGGGGATGGCGCTCACGAGCGCGCCCAGCGGCAAGAGCCCGCGCTGCAGGAACGGCGAGCGGTCGATCAGCACCGCGGCGATGAAGCCGCTCCCGGAGCCGATCGCGAAGCCGGCGAGCACCGATTTCAGGAAGGTCTGGCGGAAATCCTGCGCCAGCACGTCGAGGCGCGCCGCGATCACGTCGCCGATGGCACTCGGGCTCGGCAGCAGGATGCGCGGGATCGCGAACCCGCCAACGGCGATCTCCCAGAGGTAAAGGATCCAAAGGCCGAACAGGCCCGGCACGATCACCGCATGCACGATGCGGCCCGCGGGCGCGCGGGCGAGGAGTTCGAGCGCGCGCCAGGCGAGACAGACGAGGCCGAGCACGGCGAGCCAGAGTCCGGGTGCGTCCACGCCGAGTTCGAAGCCGTGGCCGATCAAATGCAGCGGCGCCCAGGCTGCAAGCCCAATCCCGAGAACGAGCGCGAGTCCGGCGTAAAGGCCCTGCGGCCGCCGGAACGCAAACCACGCCGCCAATATCGCGGCGATCGCGAGACCCGCCGCCCCGAGGCCTTCGCCCAGCCAATGGATCGGCGCGCCGTCCTTGATGCGGCCCACGGGGACGACAAAGGATGCGAGCAGCAACGCGCACCCGGCCGCGGCGAAGGCGTCGAACCGCTTCATGATTGCGCGCCCATGATGCGCAAGGTCGCGCGCTCGGCGAGCGCCACCAGCGCGACCAGAACCACGCCGAGCAGCGCGGCCATCACGAGCGCCGACCAGATCTGGATCGTCTGCCCGTAATAAGAGCCGCTCAGGAGCCGTGCGCCGATGCCTTCCTGCGCGCCGGTCGGCAGCTCGCCGACGATCGCGCCGACGAGGCTGATGCCGATCGCGACCTTCAGCGACGCGAACAGGAACGGCACCGAGGCGGGATTGCGCAGCTTCCACAGCACCTGCGACGGCGAGGCCGAATATGTGCGCATCAGATCGAGCTGCAGCGGGTCGGGCGAGCGTAGGCCCTTCACCATCCCGATCGTGACCGGAAAGAAGCAGAGATACATCGAGATGATCGCCTTCGGCAGCAGCCCGGTGAAGCCGATATTGCCGAGCACGACGATGATCATCGGCGCGATGGCGAGAATGGGGATCGTCTGCGACGCGATGATCCATGGCAGGAGCGAGCGGTCGAGCGTCCGCACATGGACGATGCCGATCGCGAGCGTCACGCCCAGGATGATGCCGAAGGCGAACCCGACCAGCGTCGCCGAGGCCGTGACGCTCGCGTGATAGGCGAGGCTGCGGCGCGAATCGAGCTCGCGCTCGAACACCGATTCGTAGAATTCCTCGGCGATCTGGTGCGGCGCCGGCAGCAACGGCCGCTCCATCGACCACGCCGCTTCGACGAGGTCGCGCGTCGTCCAATTGGGCTTGTCGCGGAACGCGATGTCGATGATCTGCGGCGCGTTGAGCCACACCGCGGCGCCGTACCAGATCGCGAGCAAAGCCAGGATCACGGTCGCCAGCGGCAGCGCGCGGCCCTCGCGCCGCTTCGCGGGCGCCGCCGGCAGCGCCGCTTCGGTTGCGCTAGTCATCGTAACTGTGCCCGGCGCGCAGCGCGACGCGCACGCGATGCGCGATGTCGAGGAACGCCGGCGTCTCGCGCACGTCGAGCGTGCGGTTGGCGGGTAAGCCGCTCTCGATCACTTCGAGGATGCGTCCGGGCCGTGGCGACATCACCACGATGCGATTCGAGAGGAACACCGCCTCCGGAATCGAGTGCGTGACGAAGACGACGGTCAGCGCCGTGCGCTCCCAAAGCCGCAGCAGCTGCTCGTTCAAATGATCGCGCGTGATCTCGTCGAGTGCGCCGAACGGCTCGTCCATCAACAGCAGCTTCGGCTCGAAGCTCAGCGCGCGCGCGATCGAGACGCGCTGCTGCATGCCGCCCGATAGCTGCCAAGGGAATTTCCGCTCGAAGCCCTCGAGGCCGACCAGCGCCAGATAATTCCGCGCCCGCTCGGCCCGCTCGTACTTGCCGAGGCCCATGATCTCGAGCGGGAGCATCAAATTGCGCCTGACGGTACGCCAGGGATAGAGCGCCGGCGCCTGAAACACGTAGCCGTAGGCACGCTTCAGGCGCGCCTGCTCGGGGCTCATGCCGTTGACGGTGATGGTGCCCGCCGTGGGATCGGCGAGATTGGCGATCACGCGCAACAGCGTGGTCTTGCCGCAGCCCGACGGCCCGATCAGCGAGACGAATTCGCCGGCGCGAATCGCGAGATCGATGTCGGACAGCGCCAAGACCGGCGCATCGGCGGCCTGAAACGTCAGCGAGAGTTTGCGGATGTCGATCGCCACCGGCGCATCCGCGGCGCGCGGGCGCACGACCTGTTCAGCGGCAGCCATGCGCAAGACCTGCAAGCGAGTGAACTCCGACGATGCTCTCCATCTGATTCAATAATCGCGCCCAGATGCACACAGCACGGCCGCCTTCACTTGCGACGCGCCAAAACCAACTCGTCACGCCGACCGGAGCGAGCCGCCTTCGGCTCGCGGAGTGGAGGCATCGCGTCCCGCCGTCGCACGATCCCTCCACTTCGCAGCCGCGCTAAGAGGCGCGGATGCTTCGGTCGGGATGACGACGCAGAAAGAGAGCGCACCGTCACTTCCCCTCGCGCATCGGGTTGTTGGGATGCTGCGTCCAGTTGAGATAGGGCTTGCCGGTCGGCGCCTCGGCCATGGTGATGCAGCCGGTCACGGGACAGGCGTGCATGCAGAGATTGCAGCCGACGCATTCGGCGTCGATCACCTCGTAGCGGCGGTGGCCGTTGGTGCGCGCGGCCCTGATCGCCTGGTGCGATGTGTCCTCGCACACGATGTGGCAGAGCCCGCACTTGATGCAGAGATCCTGATCGATGCGCGCGACGGTCTTGTAATTGAGATCGAGGTACTGCCAATCGGTGATGTTGGGCACCGCGCGGCCGACGAGCGCGGGCAGGTCACGATAGCCCTTCTCGTCCATCCAATTGCCGAGGCCGTCGACCAGATCGTCGACGATCTTGAAGCCGTAATGCATCGCCGCAGTGCACACCTGCACCGAGCCGGCGCCGAGCGCCATGAACTCGGCCGCGTCGCGCCAGGTGGCGATGCCGCCGATGCCCGAGATCGGCATGCCCCTGCATTCGGGGTCGCGCGCGATCTCCGCCACCATGTGCAGCGCGATCGGCTTCACCGCCGGTCCGCAATAGCCGCCATGCGTGCCTTTGCCGCCGACGGTGGGCGCGGGCGCCATCTGGTCGAGATCGACCGAGACGATCGAGTTCAGCGTGTTGATGAGCGAGACGCCGTCGGCGCCGCCGCGCTTTGCGGCGCGCGCTGGGCCGAGGATGCTGGTGACGTTAGGCGTGAGCTTCACCAGCACGGGCATGCGCGTGTGCTGCTTGCACCAGCGCGTCACCATCTCGACGTAGTCGGGCACTTGGCCCACGGCCGAGCCCATGCCGCGCTCCGACATGCCGTGTGGACAGCCGAAGTTGAGCTCGACGCCGTCGCATCCGGTTTCCGCGACCGCGGCGAGGATGTGTTTCCAGCTGTCCTCGGTGCACGGCACCATCAGCGAGACGACGAGCGCGCGGTCGGGCCAGTCGCGCTTCACCTGCTTGATCTCGCGCAGGTTCACGTCGAGCGGACGGTCCGTGATGAGCTCGATGTTGTTGAAGCCCACCATGCGGTGGCCGTTCACTTCGAGCGTCCCGTAGCGCGAGGCCGTGTTGACGATCGGCGGATCCTCGCCGAGCGTCTTCCATACCGCGCCGCCCCAGCCGGCCTTGAACGCGCGCACGACGTTGTATTCCTTGTCGGTCGGCGGCGCCGAGGCGAGCCACATCGGGTTCGGCGATTTGATCCCGGCAAAGGTGCAAGCGAGGTTAGCCATGCTTGTCTCCTTCAGCCTTGCTTCAAGAAGCGGTCGATCGCGTGCGCGGCAAGCTTGCCGTCCTGCACGGCGCTCACGGTGAGATCAGGCCCTTCGATGCAGTCGCCGCCCGCCCACACTTTAGCAAGCGATGTCTTGCGGTCGGCGTCGACGGCAATGCGGCCGTTCTTTAATTGCAGCACATC
>JBKOUH010000539.1:0-2756 GCA_046723285.1 Pseudomonadota bacterium | reverse complement strand
GCGCAAGATCGGGCGCACGATGCATGCGTGCCGCCTCTGGGTCGAGCGCGACGGCACGGTGCGCGATCTCAACACCTTTCTGCCGATGTCGACGCCACTGCTCCGGACGCTGATCCTCGGCCTCTGCGCGAGCGGCCCGCCCTACGCGATCGGCGCCGATCCGGCCACACGCGAGAAATCGAACCGTGACATGGGCCAATTCTTGGCCCGCGTGTTCGGCCGCGCGCAGTGATCATTGGGACCGCGCGCCTCCAAAAGCGCGAAGTGCGGGAAAAAATTCTGCGCTACGATTTCTCCCCCGCGACTGTTCCGCGCCGTCGCGACAATTACGGACTTGCAGTCTCCGGCGAAGCGCATAGATTCGAATTGCGCCATCACTGCATCGCGCCACGCGCGTTGCGATCATGGCGCGAAACGAGGAACCTAACCAGGGAGTGCCCCGCGGTATGACTCCACCGGGCATAAAACCTGGGCCTCGTCACGAGACGAGGCCCGCGGCTCGTTGACCCGCAGCTGCGTCAAGCCAGGCTTGGTCGCGAAGACGCGAGCCGTTTTTCGACAATCCAACCAACACTGCGTGTAGCCGGGAAGCCGGCCACTTCTTGGCACGCGATTTATCATCCGGCGACTGCCGGATCATCGACACCATGTCGAGGACCCCGCCGATCAGCCTTGAATGGCGCGGCGGGGTCCATGATTCCGGGCCGAGCGGGGCGCCTTGACAAAGCGCCGATGCGCGTGCCTTTTCGCGCGCTCCCAGCCATTTCCCGACCCATCCCGAGCCTTCCGATGCATCCCTATCGCACCCACACTTGCGGCCAATTGCGCGCGTCCCATGCCGGGGCGCCGGCGCGGCTTTCCGGCTGGGTCCACAGGAAGCGCGACCACGGCAATCTGCTGTTCGTCGATCTCCGCGACCATTACGGCGTCACGCAATGCGTCGCCGACACCGGCAGCGCCGTCTTCGCCGTGCTCGACGAGGCGAAGCTCGAAACCGTGCTGACGCTCACCGGCAAGGTCGTGAAGCGCAGCGCCGACACGGTGAACGCGAACCTCCCAACCGGCGAGGTCGAGCTCCGCGTCGAAGAGGCGAAGGTCGAAAGCGCGGCCGACGCGCTGCCACTCCAGGTCAACAGCGACATGGACTATGGCGAGGAGGTGCGGCTCCGGTACCGCTTCCTCGATCTCCGGCGCGAGAAGGTCCACCGCAACATCGTGCTGCGCTCGCACGTCATCGCCAGCATCCGCCGGCGCATGATCGAGCAGGGCTTCATGGAGTTCCAGACGCCGATCCTGACCGCGTCGAGCCCCGAGGGCGCGCGCGACTATCTCGTGCCGAGCCGCGTGCATCCCGGCACCTTCTACGCGCTGCCGCAGGCGCCGCAGATGTTCAAGCAGCTGCTCATGGTCTCGGGCTTCGACCGCTATTTCCAGATCGCACCCTGCTTTCGCGACGAAGACGGCCGCGCCGACCGCTCGCCCGGCGAGTTCTATCAGCTCGATTTCGAGATGAGCTACGCGACGCAGGAAGACGTGTTCGCGGCGATCGAGCCGGTATTGGCCGGGGTGTTCGAGGAGTTCGCGGGCTTCGCGAAGGAGAAGCCGTGGGCGGTGACGAAGCCGCCGTTCCCACGCATTCCGTTCGACGAGGCGATGCTGAAATACGGCGCCGACAAGCCCGATCTCAGGAATCCGCTCGTCATCGCGGACGTCACCGACATCTGGCGCGGCACCGGCTTCAAGATCTTCGCCGGCGCCATCGAGAAGGGCTCGGTCGTGCGCGCAATTCCGGCGCCGGGCGCGGCGGCGCAGCCGCGCTCCTGGTACGACAAGCTCAACGAGTGGGCGCGCGAGCAGGGGCAGGGCGGGCTCGGCTACATCGTGTTCGAGGGCGGCGCCGGGAAAGGGCCGATCGCCAAGTTCCTCGACGATAGCCGGCTGGCAGCGCTTCGCGCTGCCACCGGCGTCAAGGACGGCGACGCGGTCTTCTTCGTCTGCAATCCCAAGGATCAGGCCGCGAAATTCGCCGGCGAAGCGCGCATCCGTATCGGCCGCGAGCTCAACCTCTACGAAAGTGGCATATTCAAATTCTGCTGGATCGTCGATTTTCCGATGTACGAGCTCAATCCCGACACCGGCAAGATCGACTTCAGCCACAACCCGTTTTCGATGCCGCAGGGCGGGCTCGAAGCGCTCGCCGGCAAGGATCCGCTGACGATCAAGGCCTTCCAATACGACATCGTCTGCAACGGCGTGGAGCTGTCGTCGGGCGCCATCCGCAACCATCGCCCCGACATCATGTATAAGGCGTTCGAGATCGCGGGCTACACCAAGGAGCAACTGGAGGCGCAGTTCTCGGGCCTCCTGAACGCGTTCAAGTTCGGAGCGCCGCCGCATGGCGGCTCGGCGCCGGGCATCGACCGCATCGTGATGCTGTTGGCCGACGAGCCCAACATCCGCGAGGTTATCGCGTTTCCGATGAACCAGCAGGCGCAGGACCTGCTGATGGGCGCGCCCGCGCCGGTCGACGAGCGGCGCCTGCGCGAGCTGCACATCGCGCTGAGGCTCCCAGCGAAGAAGGCGTGAGATTGTCCTTCGCCCCATCCATCTATGTCGTCCCCGCGCAAGCGGGGACCCGTCTCTCCACCGCCGCGGTGTTGACGCCGAGCGCTGGATTGGGGGAGGCATGAGTCCCCGCTTGCGCGGGGACGACATGTTTGGGTTAGGGCGAGACGATGCCTAATACCGACATTCCC
>JBKOUH010000446.1:0-1890 GCA_046723285.1 Pseudomonadota bacterium | reverse complement strand
TCGCCCTTGGGCGTGCCGGTGACGCGGGCGATCTTGACTCCGGCGAGGCCCGTCGTGGCGGCGCCGATACCGATGTCGCGCGCGGCGAATCCGGCGAGCCGCCAGGGCATCCATTCCGCTTTCGCCGCCACGTGATGGACGAAGCGCTGCCCGCCGAAGCTTCGCATCGGATCGAGCTTCGCGTTGGGCAGCGGCAGCACGTGGTCGACGCAGGTCATGTGCTCGGCTGGGCAGCCGATCTCGATCACCTCGAGGCCCGGCGAGCTTTCGAGCACGCGATGGCGGATCTCCGGCGGCTGCAGCACGCAATCGCCCGCCTGCATCACGAAGGGCGGACCCTGGTCTTCGTAAACGAGGCGCACCCAGCCGCGATAGCAGTAGATCATCTGGAAGCGGATCTTGTGGAAATGCACATAGTCCGGGACCGGTCCGCCCTCCGGGATGCGGATGTGCGAGGCGATGAAGCGTCCGTTCTGGCGGTCGGGGATGAGGTCGCGATACAGCATGCCGGCGCGGCCGACGCCCCAGCCGGCGCCGCCGCCCATCTTTGCAATGGCGAAACTCGGCTTCTCGGGCGGCAGCGACAGGGGCGGATCGCTTTCGGCGAATTCGATCCGCGTGCCGTTAGGCGCGGTGGCGGCGCCGTCGCCGCCTGCCGCTTTGGCCAACGCCGCGGGATCGCGCGCCAGAAGTCGCAGCGTGCCCGGCGCCCCGGCGCCGCTACGCTCGAGGCGGAGCTTCAACCCGTGCCCGGAGACGAGGGCCGTCGCCGGATCGTCGGCGGGGAAGATCGCGTCCAGCTGGAAGCCCAGCCGCTCGGTGAAGAACTTCACGTTGGCGTCGAGATCGCGCGCGGGCAGCACGACCTCGGCGGCCTCGGCGCGCGGCGATTTCATGTCCATGCGGCGCTCCCGGCCTTGGCGCTCATTCCGCCGCAGCCTTGGCCTTAGTCTTCGCCTCTCCCAGCGGCCGGAGGTGGGGCATCACCTGCTCGGCGAACATCTTTGCGTTCTTGATCGTGAGCTCGTGCGGCAGCGTGCCGAACTGCAGGAGCGGGAGCAGGTGGTTGAAGCCGATCTGCTTCTGCGCTTCGGCCAGGCGCTCGCGCACCGTGGCGGCGCTGCCGACGATGAACATGCCCTGCTCGTCGAGCAGTTCGAGCGTCATGTCCATCGACATGCCGGCCTTGGCGGCGGCGACACGCTTCATGGAGCCCATCGAGAGATAGCCGGGCGGCAGCAGCATCTCGAACGGCATCTTGGCGAACTTGTTGCGGAACGCCTCGATGTGCGGTCGCGCCTCGCGCTTGGCGATTTCGTCCGTCTCCGCGACGTAAACGGGGATCGCCCAGCCGAGCTGATCGCCCGAGGCCTCGTAGCCGTATTTCTCGGCCTGGTCGCGATACATCTTGAGGAAGCGCGCGACGGCCGAAGCCGGGCTGAAGGTCTGCAGGTACGTGTATTTGCGATCCGGATGCGAGGCCCACTCGATCGTCTCCTGGCTGCCCTGCGACGGGATCCAGATCGGCGGATGCGGCTGCTGATAGGGCCGCGGCCAGAGGTTGACGTAGTCGAAGTGATAGTGCTTGCCGGCGAAGCGGAACGGGCCCGGCTCGGTCCAGGCACGGATGATGAGGTCGTGCGCCTCGTGGAAGCGATCGTGCGAGAACGTGGGGTTCACGCCGAAGGTGTGGTACTCGGCGCCGATGCCGCGCACGAAGCCGGTGATCAGGCGCCCGCCGCTGATCACGTCGATCATCGCGTGCTCCTCGGCGAGCCAGAGCGGGTTCTCGCGCAACGGAATGGCGCTGCCGAGGATCAGGATCTTGGCGTTCTTGGTCCGCCGCGACAGCGCCGAGGCGATGACGATCGGCGAGGGCATCATGCCGTA
>JBKOUH010000095.1:0-5525 GCA_046723285.1 Pseudomonadota bacterium | reverse complement strand
GGCCATCCGCCGGCGACAGCCGGAGCGCGCGAAGGCACGCGGGGCACAGCCCAGCGAAACGTCATGCCCTTGCCCCCGTGCGTCAGTTGAGCGGAACGATGACCTTGAACTTTTTCTCGGCAAGGACCTTGCCGTTGTAGATGAGCTGCTTGGTCCAGATGCCTTCGGCGATTTCCCAGCGATAGTCGAACGTGAAGCCGAAATAGACCCGGCTGCGGCCGACGACCGGCCAATCGTATTCGCTCACCGTCATCGTGCGGCCGGTCTCGCTGTTGGTGAGCGCCGGATGGATCGTGCGCACGACGAGGTTGACCGAGCCCGGCGGCAGGCCTTCCAAGTCGACCTCGAATCCGAATGTGTTGCCGAGCTGGCCCACGACCTCGTCGGTCTGCTGGATGAGGCGGCGGTTCTCGACCGGCTTCACCTCGCCGGCGACGGTGCGCTCGGCCTTTTCGGGCTTGCCGGCCTCGACGATCTCGTAGCGGCCGTAGGAAACGATCTTGCCGCGCGGCTCGGCCGACGCGGCGGCGGCGACGCCGCCCGCCACGGCGGCGAACACGAAGGCGGCGAGAAGGCGCGCGGCGCTGCGGTTCAGCATGAATGCGCTCGTCTCAATTGATCGGGACAACGACCTTGAACTTCTGCTCGCCGATCACGCGGCCTTCGTAGAGAATCTGGAAGGTCCACTCGCCCTCGGCGATCTCGTAGCTCGAGTCGAAGCTGTAGCCGGTGTAGCGCTCGCTGCCCGGGCTCACCGACTGATCGCGCTCGCCGTAATTCATCGACTTGCCGGTATCCGGATTGGTCAAGCGCGGATGGCGCGTGCGGATCGTGACGTTGGCGCCGTTGGGCACGCCGTAGACGCGGTAGCGGAAGCCGAAGCTGGTGCCGAGCTGGCCCATGATCTCGCGCGTCTTTTCCGTGAGGCGCACGTCGCTGACGAGATTCATCTTGCCGCTGACCGAGATCGGCATCGGCACGGTCGTGCGCGGGCCGGTGGCGTAGATGCCGTAATCGAGGATTTCGACGCGCGGCTGGTCGGCCCGGGCCAGGCCGGGGGCCAAGCTCGGGAAAGCCAGGAGCGCAAGCGCGGCGGCGGCGAAAAGACGGCGCATTGGGGGGAACCAGGTTTCCGGTGCCATTATACGCTGAATATGGCCGTTGTGTGGACCCGGCTATGAACCAGATCACAGCGCGGCGGCCTCTTTCGCGGGTGGGCAAAAGGCCCGCGATTTTATGCACTTGCGGCCATCGCGATGCGGGCCGCGTTGACACGTCCCGGCCCCGCTCCTACTCCTTGCCATAGCCCGCCTTAAGGCCCCCGAATCGTATGACCGACAAGCTCAAACTCGCCCTCGCCCAGATCAACACCACCGTGGGCGACATCGCGGGCAATCTCGGGCGCATCCGCGCCGCCCGCGCCGAAGCCGGTCGGCGGGGCGCCGATCTCGTGATCTTCCCCGAGCTCGTCGTCTCCGGCTATCCGCCGGAGGACCTGGTGTTGAAGCCGCTGTTCCAGGACAGCGCCGCCGCGGCGGTCGAGAGTCTCGCCGCCGACACCAAGGATGGTGGCCCGGCCATGATCGTAGGGGCACCCTGGCGCGAGAACGGCAACCTCTACAACGCCGCCTTCCTGCTCGAAGGCGGCGCGGTCGCCGCCAAGCGCTTCAAGCACGATCTCCCGAACTACGGCGTGTTCGACGAGAAGCGCGTGTTTCAAGCGGGGCCGCCGCCGGGCCCGATCAATTTCCGCGGCGTGCGCTTGGGCCTCATGGTCTGCGAGGACATGTGGAAGCCCGACGTGACCGAGACGCTCCAGGAATCGGGCGCCGAGATCCTCGTCGTCACCAACGGCAGCCCCTACGAAAGCGACAAGCTCGACGAGCGCCTGAACCTCGCCGTCGCGCGCGTGGTCGAGGCCGACCTGCCGCTCGTCTATGTGAATCAGATTTGCGGCCAGGACGAGCTGGTGTTCGACGGCGCCTCGTTCGTCGTGAACGCCGACCGCCGCCTCGCCGCGCAGCTGCCGGCCTGGCAAGAGCAGGTCGCGACCACGCACTGGAGCCGCGGCAGCAACGGCGCCTGGACCTGCGCGCCCGCTCAGGTCAACGCGCAGCCCGAGCGCCTCGAGGCGATCTACAACGCGATGATGCTGGGCCTGCGCGACTATGTGCGGAAGAACGGCTTTCCCGGCGTGGCGCTCGGGCTTTCGGGCGGCATCGATTCGGCGATCTCGGCCGCGGTCGCCGTCGACGCGCTCGGCGCCGACAAGGTGTGGTGCCTGATGATGCCCTCGCCCTACACCTCGCGCGACAGCCTCGAGGACGCCGCCGATGTCGCGCGCCGGCTCGGCTGCCGCATCGACACGGTTCCGATCACGCCGGCGATGGAAGCGTTCGGCGCCATGACCAAGCCGATCTTCGCCGGCCGCGCCGCCGACACGACCGAGGAGAATATCCAGGCGCGCGCGCGCGGCATCACGCTGATGGCGCTCTCCAACAAGTTCGGCCACATGGTGCTTTCGACCGGCAACAAATCCGAGATGTCGGTCGGCTACGCGACTCTCTACGGCGACATGTGCGGCGGCTATTCGGTGCTGAAGGACGTCTACAAGACCGACGTCTTCCGCCTCTCGCGCTGGCGCAATGCCCGTAAGCCAGCCGGCGCTTTTGGGCCGGCTGGCGACGTTATGCCCGAGCGCGTCATCACCAAGGCGCCGACGGCCGAGCTCAAGCCCAACCAGAAGGACGAGGACTCGCTGCCGCCCTATGCGGTGCTCGACGGCATCCTGGAATGCCTGATCGAGCGCGAGATGCGTCTCGACGAGATCGTGGCCAAAGGCTTCGAGCGCGCGACCGTCCTGCGGGTCTGGCAGATGCTCGACCGCGCCGAATACAAACGCCGCCAGGCCCCGCCCGGCGTCAAGATCACCCGCCGCTCCTTCGGCCGCGACCGGCGATATCCGATCACGAACGGGTTCAAGGCGCCGGGCTGAGCGGCGCGCTGGCCCCGACCCGCCCGCCGCGAATACCCGACGCGGCATGTTGCTCGCTTCCAACGCGGCACATCGCGTGCCAGTCTCGCGCGGTTTTGGGAGCGAGCCCCGGTGACGACGAGCGAACATCTCAGCGCGCCGCGCAATGGCGTGGCCCACCTCGTCCAAGAGGACCAGGTTCACCGCGACGTCTACATCAGCGACGAGATTTTCCGGCTCGAGCAGGAGCGGCTGTTCTCCCGCGCCTGGTTGTTCCTGGGGCACGCCTCGCAAGTGCCCGAGCCCGGCGACTACGTGACGGCGGAGCTCGCCGGCCAGCCCCTGATCCTCGTGCGCCGCGCCGACCGCTCGCTGCAGGTTCTCGCCAACCGCTGCGCCCACAAGGGCGCGGCGATCCTCACAGATCCCGCCGGCAACACGGGCCGCGCGTTACGTTGCCCCTATCACGGGTGGTCCTACCGCCTCGACGGCTCGCTGCTCGGCCTGCCGATGCAGACCGGCTACGAAGGCACGCGCATGCGCCAATGCGAGGCCGGCCAGGGGCTGCATCGCGTCGCCAGCGCCGAGCACCGCGGCTTCGTCTTCGTCCGGCTCGGCGAGGACGGACCTGCGTTCCAGGATTATTTCGGCTCGGCGCTCGCGTTTCTCGACCTCCTCGCCGACCGCTCGCCCGAGGGCGAGCTCGAGGTGAGCGGACCGCCGCTGCGCAGCGTCATCCGCTGCAATTGGAAGATGTATCTCGAGAACATCAACGACGGCCTCCACGTCTTCGCCGCGCACGAGCCTTCGGCCATCGCCGCGCGCAAGATCTGGGCCGGCAAGCCCGCCGACGAGCCCAAGCCGATGGCGGTCACGCAGCTCGAGGGCTTCCAGCTCGGCAACGAGTTCATGGACAAGATGGGCGCGCGCGTGCTCGCCAACGGCCACAGCGTGCTCGGCATCAACGCCAGCATCCATTCGCACTACGGCGAGCCGCCCGAATACACGGCGGCGCTGGCGAAGGCCTACGGCGAGGAGCGCGCCAAGGCGATCCTGGCCTACATGCCGCAGAACGCGATCCTCTATCCCAGCATCGCGGTGAAATCCTCGCCGCAGGTGATGCGCGTGATCCGGCCGCTGGCGGCGGACCGCATGATCCTCGAGGCGTGGTGCTTCAAGGCCAAGGGCGCGCCGGCGGTGCTCGCCGAGCGTTCGATGCTCTACAATCGCCTCGTTTTCTCGCCGATGTCGCTGGTGGCGCAGGACGACATCCACGTGTTCGAGACCCAGCAGCGCAACCTGTGCGCCATCGGCAATCCCTGGATCAGCCTGCACCGCGGCCACCGCGGGCCGGAAGGCGCCGACGCCGAGGCGACGATCGGAGGCACCGACGAGCGCCTGATGCGCAATCAATACCGCGCCTGGGCGAAGTTCATGGCCGCGGATCTCCCGTCGGGAGCGGCGGTATGAGCGCGCGCATGGCGCCGACCGAGACCGATCTCGCTGACTTCGTCTACCGCGAGGCGCGTCTCATCGACGAGCGCCGCTTCCAGGAATGGTACGAGCTTTTCGCCGAGGATGGCTGCTATTGGCTGCCGATGAGCCGCGAACAGACCGATCCCGTCGCGGCGCAATCGATCACGGTCGAGGACAAGCTGCTGCTGCGCGCCCGCGTCGAGCGGCTCAACAGCGGCAAGACCTATTCCGACAAGCCGCCCGTGCTGTGCCAGCACGTGCTGCAGGCCCCCGTTTGCGAGGACATCGACCACGCGGCCAATCGCTATCGGACGCGCACTGTGTTCCTCTACGTCGAATTCCGGAAGGGCGAGCAGCTCGTGCTCGCCGGCACCGCCGAGCACCTGCTGCGGCTCGAGAGCGGCGCGCTTCGCGTCGTGCAGAAGCGCGTCGATCTCCTCAATGCCGGCGCGCCGATGGCCACGATCTTCCTGATGCCGTAAATCAGACGGTGCCGTCATCCCGACCGAAGCGGGCGCGCCATTGGCGCGGCCGCGAAGTGGAGGGATCGCACGGCCGCTGCCGCACGATGCCTCCAATCCGCGAGCCGAAAGTGGCTCGCTCCGGTCGGCATGACGGGCTGAGAGAGCGCCAATCTACAGCTTGAACAGCGCCTTCGCGTTGAGCCGCCCGATCTTCTCGCGATCGAGCTCGCTGATCGTGCAGGCGTCGAACCAGATCGCGGCGTGGTCAATGTTCTCGAACGGCCAGTCGGTCGAAAACATGATGCGGTCGGAGCCGATCTCGAGCATCGCGTCGATCAGGGTCTGCGTCCTGAAATTGCCCGAGGTCGTGAGCCAGAAGTGCTGTTGGAAGTACTCGCCGATCTTGCGCTTGGCAGGATATTTCGGCTTGGCCTTGGTCCAGGCGTTGCGGTTGTCGACGCGCCAGATGTTGTAGGGCAGACCCTCGCCCAAGTGCCCGAGCACGATGCGCAAGCCGGGATACTTGTCGAACAGGCCCGAGCCCATCAAACGCAGCGAATGCACCGCGGTTTCCTGCGCGAAGGCCCAGGTGGGCCCGAGCAGCCAGGAAT
>JBKOUH010000051.1:0-2765 GCA_046723285.1 Pseudomonadota bacterium | reverse complement strand
CGCCCATTCGGCGGCGGTGCGCTGCTTGTCGCCGTCGAACTTCGCCATGGCGAGCGCGAGCTTCGCCTTCGCGGGATCGATGCGCACGAGGGTGACGATTCCGTCGCCGGTGCGGTGCTCGCCCGGCGCCCTCGGCTGCGCGAGCTCGAGCCCCGCCTCGAGCGGCCGCCACACGATCTCGGCGCGGGCCGATGCGGCGGCAGACGCCGACAGTAACGCGATGACCAGGAAGCGAAGAAACGTCACGAGACACCCCGCGGTTGTCCTCAACGAAACCCTCCCCCTTGGGGGAGAGGGGCAGGGGCGAGGGGATGATGCCGCCGGCACGGCGCCGATCGCGCGAACCTTGCATTGTGCGCCGGCCGCTCACCCGCGGGGGCGTTGCCCCTGCACCCTCTCCCCCGAGGGGAGAGGATTCCCTGCTAGATCATCCCTTCCTTCTTCGCCTGCACCGCACCTTCGCGCAGCGATTTCCGGAGACGCGCCACCAGCTCGTCCACCTGCGCGCCGTCGATGATGAGCGGCGGGCAGATCGCGATCGTGTCGCCGATCGCGCGGATGATGAGGCCGTTCTCCTGCGCGCGCGCGGCCACCATGCGGCCGATCTTGCCGACCGGCGCGCAGGCCTCGCGCGTCTTCTTGTTCTTGACCAGCTCGACGCCGGCGACGAGGCCGACGCCGCGCACCTCGCCGACGAGATCCTCCTCGGCGAGCGCCGCGAGCTTCTTCTGGAACGGCCCCATCTGCCGGCGCACATGCGAGAGCATGTCGCGCTCCTTGTAGAGCTTCTGGGTCTCGATCGCGACGGCGGCCGCCACCGGATGTCCCGAATAGGTGAAGCCGTGGCCGAACGTGCCGATCTTGTCGCTCTCGGTCAGCATGGCCTGCCACACCTTCTCGTTCACCATCAGCGCCGAGATCGGAATGTACGACGCCGAAAGCGCCTTGGCGCAGGCCAGCATGTCGGGCTGGATGGCGTAGGTCTGCGAACCCCAGGGATTGCCGGTGCGGAAGAAGCCGCAGATCACCTCGTCGGCGATCAGCAGCACGTCGTATTTCTTCAGCACCTTCTGGATCTTCTCGAAATAGGTGGGCGGCGGCACGATCACGCCGCCGGCGCCCATCACCGGCTCGGCGAACATCGCGGCCACCGTGTCGGGCCCTTCGCGCACGATCAGCGCCTCGAGCTCGTCGGCGCAGCGGCTCGCGAAATCCTCGGCGCTCTCGCCTGGCTTCCCGAAGCGGTAGTGATGCGGGCAGCCGGTGTGGATGATGCGCGCGATCGGCAGGTCCCAATCCTGGTGATTGGCGGGGAGGCCGGTCAGCGACGCCGATGCGACGGTGACGCCGTGATAGGCCTTCTGGCGCGAGATGATCTTCTTCTTCTGCGGCTTGCCGATGGCGTTGTGATAGTACCAGACGAGCTTGATCGCCGTGTCGTTGGCCTCCGAGCCCGAATTCGCGAAAAATACTTTCGACATCGGCACCGGCGCCATCTCGAGCAGCATTTCGGCGAGCTCGATGCCGGGCAGGTGCGATTTGTGCGTGAACATGTGATAGAACGGCAGCTTCGACATGGCCGCCGTCGCCGCCGCCACCAGGCGCGGCTCGTCGAAGCCGATCGCGGCCGACCAGAGGCCGGCCATGCCCTCGATGTATTCGCGCCCCGAGTCGTCGTAGACGTAGACGCCGCGGCCACGCTCGATCACGAGCGGGCCCTCTTTCTCGTGCACGCGCAGATTCGTGTAGGGGTGGACGAGGCTCGCGATGTCGCGGGCGGCGGGTGAATTGCCGCGGCGCGGCAGTGTCTCGTTCATGATGGGCTCCTCGGGAAGGCAGGCGTGAACTCGGTTGCGGCGGCCTTATAGCGCGCCGATTTGCGCGGGGCGAATCGGCACAAACGCGCAGGACGTCAGGGCGTGACGGGTTCGGCCGGCGCCACGCAATCCGCGCCGTCGTAGCGCGCGTTGTTGACCTTGGTGCTCACCGTATAGGCGGCAAGGTCGGCGCCGGCATAGGGCTTCAGCAATTTTTGCGCTTCCGCTGGCGGCGTCTTCTCGGCATCGAGCCAGGCTTCGAACTCCTCGCGCCGCGTCAGCATCACCGGCATGCGCTCGTGGATATGGGCGATGGCGGGCGCGGCGTCGGTCGTCACGATCGTGAACGTGTCGAGCGGCGGCGCGTCCTTGGCCGCCGCCGGGTCGCGCCAGCGCTCCCAGAGCCCCGCAAGCGCGAATGGGCGCGCGCGCGCGGCGCCCGCCACGGGCGGGTCGCCGAGCACGATGCGGTAGGGCTGCTTCTTGGCGCCCTTGGCGGCGCCGCTGGCCGGCGCCTGCCACTCGTAGAAGCCGTTGGCGAGCACGAGGCAGCGCCGCGCCTTGAACGCCGCGCGGAAGGCGGGCTTGGTCGCCACCGTGTCGGCGCGCGCATTGATCATCATCGAGCCGATCTTCGCGTCCTTGGCCCAGGAGGGGATGAGGCCCCAGCGCATCGCCACGATCGCGCGCTTCCCTTCGCTGTTGAGGCGCACCACTGGCACGTTCTGCGTCGGCGCCACGTTGTAGCGCGGCACGAAATCCATCGGCGGCCCGTTGTAGCCGAACAATGCGCGCAAAGCCTCGTCGGGATCGGTGATGGAGAAGCGTCCGCACATCGGAGCGTCATCCTGAGCGAAGCGAAGGACCTAGCGGGTGCAAGTAGAGCCGCGCCCGGCAAAGCGCAATATCGGCGCACCCTTCTCTCGGCGTCGATGAGATCCTTCGCAT
>JBKOUH010000258.1:0-5328 GCA_046723285.1 Pseudomonadota bacterium | reverse complement strand
GTCGCCGGCACGGCCGTGCCGGCTACTGCTTCGGGCCTTTGTAGGGCCGCGCTTCGTCGTAATAGTGGATTTCATAGAGCAGGCATCCGCGTTCGGACTTGAATGGTCCGTGATGGACGCCGGGCGGGCGGCAGGCATAGGTCGGCGCCCTGAACGGTTCGCCGCCATTGCCTTTCACGTCATTTCCGACGATGAGGTCGCCCGACACGAGATAGACTTCCTCCCAATGATCGTGAACGAACGGCGCGGTCGTGAAGGTCCCGGCGTCGAACTTCAGGAGGCGCGTGCGGCTCCCCGTTTTCTTCGTTTCGTCGATGTCGCTGGCGAGAATCTTCTGCTTGATGCCCGAGGGATAGCCTGCCGGCGTTTCCCAGCCTTGCGCCATGTCGAGTTCGACGAACTCCATGTGCGGCTTGTTGAACGGCATGACGCTTCCAATCCCTCTTCGATTTTTCGCGCTCAACCTTCGACCGGGAGCACGGCGATTCCATATTTGTGGCGAATGCTACGCCGAAGCACCGGATCTTCAAGCTCCATCTCGAACGCATCGGCCGCGCGTATTCCGCCCTTGACCGCGAGCGTCCCGCAATACATCGCCGAGCCCGGCTTCAGTCCGCCGTAGCGCGCGATCAGATCCTCGGGCGCGCGCATCGTGCTGACCGGGCCTTCTTGATAAGGATGTCGCTGCCCGCCGATCCAGGCCCAGGAGCGCAGCACGAGCTTCTCCCAATGCGGGCGCACGTCGGCGAAGCGCCACACTTCGCCGGCGACGCTCTTGGCGCAGAGCTGCTTCGACAGCGAGACGCCGACGGTCTCGGCCTTGCGGTCGGTGTGGTCCGAGCCCAAGCCGACCCAGAGCTCGCCGCCCAGCTGGAACATGACGAACTCGACTTCCCCGCTCGTATCAACACCCGAGACCTGCATTTCGTCCGCTGTCGTCAGCAGCGACGCGGCGACGCGATAGAAGATCGGCGTCGACTTGGGCCGCGCGACGCCGAGATCCTCGAGCTCCCTGATGTGCTTCTCCAGCGCCTCCTGGTTCCGCCCGGTCCAGCCGGCGATGACGAGCGTGTCGATCGCGGCACCCTCGTAGCGGAATCCGCCGGTTCCGGTCTTCTTCAGTGTCAGCTGCGCCTGGCTCCCCACGTCGCGGTCTCTCCTCTCGTCTCGGCCGTCAGAATATGTTCGCGCGCTCGTATTGCACCGGCCATTTCACGTTGGCGGCCTTCAGCGTCTTGGCGGCGCGCAGCGGCCACATCGGATCGCCGAGCAGCGTGCGTCCGAGCACGACGAGATCGGCGCGTTCGTTGGCGAGGATTTCCTCGGCCATGTCGGGGCTGTGGATGAGGCCGACCGCGGCGGTCGCGATCTTGGCTTCGCGCCGGATGCGCTCGGCGAAACCCACCTGATAGCCCGGATGGACCGGGATATGCTGCGCGGGATCGCTGCCGCCCGACGAGCAATCGATGAAATCGACGTCGCCGCGGGCCGCGACGAGGCGCGCCAGCGCGACGGCATCGTCCGGCGCCCATCCGCCCTGCGCCCAGTCGGTGCAGGAGACGCGCAGCGCAAGCGGGAGTTCCGCCGGCCACTCGGCGCGAATGGCATCGAGGGTTTCCATCAAGAGGCGCGCGCGATTGTCGAGCGTGCCGCCATAGCGGTCGGTGCGCCGATTGCTGAGCGGCGAGAGGAATTCGTGCAGGAGGTAGCCGTGCGCGCCGTGCACTTCGATGAGCTTGAAGCCGGCTTCGCGCGCGCGCCGCGCCGCGGCGCGGAATGCGGCGAGCACGGCCGCGATGTCGTCCGTGTCCATCGCCTTCGGCGCCGGGAAGGAGCCGAACGGCAGGGCCGAGGGTCCGATCGCGATCCAGCCGCCGGCGCCGGGCGCTATCGGCTTGCCGCCGTCCCACGGACGCGCAACCGAGGCCTTGCGCCCGGCATGGCCGAGCTGGATGGCGGGGACGGCGCCTTGCTGGGCGATGAACGCCGTGATCGGCGCGAACGCGTCGCGTTGCGCGTCGTTCCAAAGGCCGAGGCAATGCGGCGTGATGCGCCCGCGCGCCTCGACATGGGTGACCTCGGTGCTGACGATGCCGGCGCCGCCGACCGCGCGCGCGCCGAGATGTTGCAGATGCCAGACATTCGGCACGCCCTCGACGGCCGAATACTGGCACATCGGCGAGAGCATGATGCGGTTGCGCGAAGTCACCGAGCGCAGCGGCAGCGGCCGGAAGAGATGCGGATCGGGATCGCGCCTCAGGATGCGGCGCTCGTCCTCCCCCGCTTTCGGCGCTTCCGGCTTCATCGAAGGCGCAGCGAGCGCATCGCCTGATGGGTGACGGCGGCGACGCCGATCGGGAGGTTCGCGAAATCGTCGCGCGCGATGGCACGCGCTCGCGATTCGACCGCGATCTTGAATGCCGCCGCGTCGGCGAATGTCATCTCGGCAAGGAAATCGGTGCCGTCCGGCTTCACCGGAAACGGGTCGTGCCACGTGGTCGGCGCGTGCAGCACGAGCCTCCGAATGCCGGGCATCTGCAGCAAAATCTCCGAATGCCGCGTGCGATAATAATCTTCGAAACTTGCCTGCGGCTGCGGCAAGCCACGATAGCGGACGAAATATGTAACCAATTCCTCTGGAGTCACGACCGAATCTCCCCATTCTTTTTATGACCGAACGTGCACGAACGCCCGATACAAAGGCGGCAGCCTTTCGAACATGCGAACACACGGCGCGCACCATCGCGGCCGGTATTCGATCGAAAGCGAATACAGCCGGCGTGTCTGCGATCGAGTCGCAGCCGCTCGTGTGCCGAGATGAAGGCGCTAGGTCGTCGCGTTCTTAGGTCTTGGTATCGTGCAACAACATTTTCGTTCCCCTGTTCTCTTGTCGGGACACGCGTCTTTGCGCGTGCATGGCGAGACTAAGCTTTCCGCGCGCCCGCCGCCAGCGAATGCGCAAGCAGCACCGCCGCTGGCGACGCTTCGACGATGTGCGCCGCCGCCGCCGCCAGGCGCTCGAACTCTTCGCTGCCCAACTTGCCGAAGAACACGTCGTTGACCGCCCGAATGTTGGGCAGCGCCGCATCGAGCGCCTTGCGCCCCTTGGGCGTAAGCGTGACGAGGACGCTGCGCCCATCGTTGGGGTTGGGCCGCTTGGCGATAAATCCCTTTATCGCGAGCTTGCCGGTCTCGGCGGTAACGAATGCGCCGCTGACATGCATGCGCTCGGCGACGGCGCGCACGGTGGCGCCGCCCGGCGCGCCTTCGAGCTGCGCCACCGTGACGAGGATCGTGTATTGCGGCGGTGTTACGCCGACGAGACCGGCGAATCGCTCGCGCACCGCGTCCATGCGCACCGCAATCGTGAGCAGGTCGTTGACGAGCTGCCGGAACCGTTCGCCGGTTCCGTCGGCCGTCAATTCGGGACGCGCGGTCGTGATCGGCGGCCGGACCGGAGCGGGGGCCGGCAACTGCCGGCCCAGCCGGCGCAATCGCTTCGGGGCGGCGACGGCCAACGGCGTGCGCGCGCTAGGCGAGGCTGACGTAGCCCGTGTCGGGCAGCAGGTGCTGCTCGATCGGGATGTGCAGGCTGTCGTGCACCGTGTTGTAGAACTTCCAGAAGCCCACCACGCAGGCGAGCTCGACGATCTGCGGCGGCGTGAGAGGCTTCTTCAGGCGGTCGAGGATCTCGCGCGGCACATTCGGCGCGTCTTCCGAAGCGGCGCGCGCGTAGTCGAACACCGCCTGCTCCATGGCGTTGGGAGCCTTGGTCTCGCCGCTGATGATGCCCTGGAGCTCTTCTTCGCTGATGCCCCAGCCCTCGTTGCTCATCGGATCGCCGGTGGTGGAGCGCTTCAGCATGTTGCAGCTATGCGCGGTGCAATAGGCGCAGCCGTTCACGGCGCAGCACAGCGCCGCCACCTTGCGCTTCAGCAGTTGCGGCAACGTCGAGGACGGATCGCGCATCACGTTGCTGTTGAGCGTGAACAGCGTGACGGCGATCTCGGGCCGGTAGGCGTAGAGCTTCAGCGCGTTGGGCAGGAAGCCCATGCGCTTCATGTAGGGATCGAGGATCGGCTTGATGCGCGGATCGAAGTTCTCCTGCTTCACGTAAGGGATGAAGGGCTCGGCTTCGACGGTGACTTTCGGTTTCGGCGGTACGGCGTTCATGGCGGTCCTCCTCTAATCCAGGAAATCTTCCAGTTTCACTTTGCCCCACCCCTTCGGCCAGGCGCGGTCGAAGATGGCGCCGCCGCGATGGGCCTTGGCGGTAGCGTCGATGCCGATCTTGCCGACGAGGCGGTGCGGATAGTGGCCCTCGAGCGGCTCGGCGGCGGGATCGAAGATCGAGCCGCGCGTCGCCGGCACGATGATCACGTCGCGCGAAGGATCCACGCGCGTCGCCAGCGCGTGATAGACCTCGCCGGGATCGTCGAGATTGGTGTCCGGGCTCACCGCCAGGCACATCTTGGTGTTGAGCCAGGGTGCGCCCATGCAGGTCATCAGCGCGTCGTTGACGAGGCCGGGGCGCGGATATTCGACCTGGATGATGACCGAGAGCGCGGCGCCCCAGGTGGGGAAACGCACGTCGTGCACCTTCAAGCCGATCTCGCTCACGCGATTGTAAAGCACGGCCTCGTGGCAAAGCCGCGGCAGCACCTGGTGATCGGTGTCGGGCACGGTGAGGTGATTGCGGTAGATCGGCCGGTCGGCGCGCATCGTGATCGCGGTGACGCGCACCTCGGGGAGCTGCTGCTTCTCCGGCATGAAATACATCGAGGGCGAGACCGACGTGCCGTAGGGATGCAGCTTGGTGAGATCGAGCACGCCCTCGACGACGATCTCGGCATGCGCCGGCACCGTCAAATCGATCGTCTCGCACGGCACCATCTCGATATCCATGTCCATGATCGTGCCGACCATGTCCATCTCGCCCCAGAGATCGAGATGCAGGCCCGAGAAATTCGCCATGATCTCGTATGCCGGCGGCACGCCGAAGACGAACGCGATGGGCATCTCCTTTTTTCCCATCGCGACGTATTTCCGCATGATCTGGTGCGAGTGCGAGGTGACGAAGCTGACGAGCCCGCGGTCGGGTGCGAGCGGCGTCGTGCCCGCATGGCACGAATTGTAGAAGCCGGTTTCGGGATCGCGGATGATGTTCATCGCGGTGATGTAGGGATCGTTCTCGCGGTCGGTGTGGATCGGCACCGGCAGTTTCGTCCAATCCACGTCCTTGCCCTTCTTGATCACCTCTTTCACCGGCCCGGTCTGCACATCGACAAGGCCGCGCGCGGGTTTCCGCAAGCGCTGCGCAAGCGTCGG
>JBKOUH010000195.1:0-5882 GCA_046723285.1 Pseudomonadota bacterium | reverse complement strand
GTGTAGCCGAGGAAGAACAGGAAGAGGCCGAGGAAAACCGCCGGGTAGTGGTTGAAGAACACGACCGCCGCGAGAAAAGCGAGGTGGATGACGCTGACCACGAGCGGGATCGGCGGTGCGGCCGGCGCGTCATCGGCGGCGATGGCGGCGAGCTGCCGGCGCAAGATCAAGGTCAGCACGGCCGCGTTGAGGAAGACCGCGATCGCGGCGCGGATGCCGAAGAGCGAGGCGACGTGGCCGAAACCCCAGTTCCAGGTGGCGGCCACCATGAGGATCGGCGGCGCCGCGTAGGGCGTAAGCGCGCCCCCGATCGAAACGTTGACGAACAGCGTGCCGACGATCGCGTATTTCGCCTTCTGCGTCAGCGCCGGGCCGAGAAAGCGGTCGCGCAGGATCAACGCGGTCAAGGTCATCGCCGCGGGCTCGGTGATGAACGAGCCGAACAGCGGGCCGATGCTCATCACCGCGAAGAACAACGCCGTGTTGCGCGGCAGCGGCAGGACGCGCGCGGCCAGCGACAGCAGCGCCTCGGCGGCGCGGATCACGGGCCGTGTCGCCGCGATCACCATGGCGACGAAGACGAAGGCGGGCTCGGTGAAATCGCGCGATTCGATGTAGCGCAGCGCCTCCTTCAAGCCGCCATGCGCGGCAATCAGCGCGAACGCAGCCGCGGCCCAGAGCCCGAACACGCACTCGACCTCGCCGAGCAGATGCCAAAGTCCGGCGTGCCGCGGGCGGAGATGTGCGAGGCGCTCGAAGAATTTGGTGGAGAAAGTGTGCAGCAACGCCGCGGCGAACAGCACGGCCGCGACGATGTCCATGAAGCCGGGCGAGGTCACGGGCGCACGATGAGCTGTTGCGGGACGGCGTCAGGCGGCGCGCGGATCCGCGGCGGAACGCGCCGCCGCCGCTATCTCCGGTATCGCGCCCGCGCGAGTCAACGGGCGCCGACGCAGCGTCACGCGCCTATGAATCCGCCGGCGAGCGCCAGGCGCACCAGCTCCACCACGTTGCGGGTGCCGGTCTTGTTCATGATGTTGGCGCGGTGGATGTCGACGGTGCGCACACTGATGCCGAGACGCTGCGCGATCGCCTTGCTGGTGAGCCCCTTGCTCACATAGCCCAGGATCTCGCGCTCGCGGTCGGTCAGGCGCGCCAGCGCGGAGGCCGCCTTGTCGTCGACGGCGCCGGCCGGCTGCGCTTGGCGCTTGCCGGCGAGCGCGTCGCGCACGGCGCCGATCAGCTCGTCCTCGTCGCAGGGCTTTTGCAGGAAATCGGTGGCGCCCGCCTTCATCGCCTTGACGGCAAGGCCGATGTCGCCATGGCCTGTGACGAACACGATCGGCTCCTCGCGGCCGCGCTTCTTCAATTCGTCCTGCAGCTCCATGCCGCTCATGCCCGGCATGCGGATGTCGAGCAGCACGCAGCCGCGCGGCAGCTTGTCCGCCTCGCTGAGATAGCCCGCGGCGTCGGCGTATTGGCGCGTCTCGTAGCCGTGCATGCCGAGGAGCTGGGCCATGCTGTCGCGCACCGCCGCATCGTCGTCCACGATGTAGACCGCCGTCCGTGCCATGCGCTCAACCTCCGGCCAATTTCAAAGTGAAGACGAAGCGGTGGCGATTCCGTTCGCCGTGCTCGTACCAGATTCGCCCGCCCTGCGCTTCCGCCAGGCTGCGGCTAATCGCCAGGCCGAGGCCCATGCCCTCGGTCTTGGTGGTGAAGAACGAATCGAAGATGCGGTCGCGATCCTCCGCCGGCACGCCGGGACCGTTATCGGCAACGGCGATTTCTGCCTGTCCCTCCCGCCGCGCCGCCGCGATCTCGACCGCGCCGTCCTTCACATCATGCTCTACGATCGCCTCGAACGCATTCGTAATTAGATTTACGAGTATCTGCGTAGTCTGCACGCGGTCGGCGCTGACCACGAGGCCGGCGATGTCCGACGCCACGCGCACCGGGATCTCGCTCGGGCGCTTGGCGACGCGCACCAGCGCCACCGCTTCGCCGACGGCGTCGGCGAGATCGAAATCGCTGACCGAGAACTCGCCGTAGCGCAGGAAATCGTGGAGGCGCTGCACGGTCTGCGCCGCACGCACGCCCTGCGCCTCGGCCTTCAACAGCGGCTCCAGCACCTGCTCGGCCGTGCCGCCGCGCTCCAACTGCGCCTTGCCGACGCGCACGTAGTTGAGCAGAGCGGTCAGCGGCTGATTGAGCTCGTGGGCGAGGCCGGTCGCGATCTCGCCGCCGGTGCTGAGCCGCGCCAGGTGGCTCACCTCATCGCGCAGCTTCTCGCGCGCGGCCTCCTGCTTCCGGCGCTCGTCGACGAGCACGCCGGTGAAGAGAACGGTGACCGCGAGCGTCATCATCAGCGCCTGCAGCTCGATGACGGCGGCGGCGCCGATATTGTCCTGGATGGCGTCGGCCATCAGCACGAGTTGGCTGATGAAGCAGACGACGGCGGCGCCGAAGAGGCCGTGGCGCACCGCGATCCACACCGCCGGCGCGAACAGGATGTAGAAGTACTTGAACTCGTCGGGCAGCGACGCGCTGGCGAGGAACCAGAGGCACGCGGCCAGTGTGGCCGCCTGCGCGATCATCTCGGCGATGCCGACCGAAGGGCGCGTGGGCCGGCGGAGCCGCAGCAAGAGCGGCGCCGTCACGGCGATGCCGATCGCGTCGCCCACCCAATAGCGCAGCGAGGCGTCGCCGTAGCGATTGGCGGGCAGCGCGCCGAGCGCGACGTAGACGCCGACGACGAGCGCCGCCACCATCGCCGCGCCGAGCAGCGCGGCGCCCGCGAGCAGAGCCATATCGCGCACCGATTCGACCTTGGGATCAAACCTGAGCGGGCGGACCAGCAGCCACGCGATGCCCGTGTAGCCGGCGGTGTTTGCGAGATTGGCCAGCAGCGAGACGTGGAACGGCGCGATCAACCCGCGCAGCACCGTGTCCGACAGCACGCCCGCCACGAGCAGCAGCGGCGCATAACGCAGGCCGAAGACGAACAGCAGCGCCAGCGACAGGCCGGGCGGCGGGCTCCAGGGCGTGATGTTGTAGCCGAGGAACGGGTAGATCATGCTCGCCCAGTCGAGCAGCAGGTAGAGGCCGAGATAGCTCGCGATCAGCGCCGCCTGCTGCCAGCCCCGGGGCAGGCGCACCGGCGTGCGGCCCGTCAAGAGCAGGCCCAAATGCATCGAGAGCTGTTCCGCGCGCTGGCTCGCCATGGGCGATTCCGCGGTCTCTCCGCTAGGCCGTCGCGGCGGGCGGCAAGCTCCAGGGTTGCGCCCGCTCGAAGGCGCGCGCCGCCCGCAGCACCACGGCGTCCTCGTCGTGCCGGCCGACGATCTGCAGGCCGACCGGCAATCCGTCCGCCAATCCGCAGGGAACGCTGGCGGCCGGGTTGCGCGAGAGATTGAACGGATGGCTGAACGGCGTCCAGTCCACCCAGGCGCTCTCGCCGGCCGGCTCGGGCGCCACCTTGCCGACGCCGAAGGCCGTGACCGAGAGCATCGGGGTCAGCAGCAGATCGTATTTCTGGAAGAAGCGATTGACGCGGAAGCCGAGCTCGCGGCGGGCCATCTGGGCGCGGATGTAGTCGGCGGTCGAATAGGTGCTGCCGACGCGCGCCGTCTCGATGAGGCCGGGATCGACGAGGTGGCGCTTCTCGAGCGAGATGCCGTCGACGACGACGTTGGCGGTCGAGAACCCGTGCTTCATGAAGATGTCGTCGGCGGGGCCGATATCGGGCTCGGCCGCCTCGACGCGCGCGCCGAGCTGATTGAATACCTTCGCCGCCGCCGCGGCCTTGGCCGCCACGCCGGGCATCACGCGCCTGCCGCCGAGCGTCGGGCTCCAGGCGATGCGCAGGCCTTTGACGCCGCCATTGAGGTTCTTGAGGAAGTCTTCGCCGGGCCGGCGCGGCGCATACCAATCGCGCCAATCCGCTTGCGCGAGCACGTTGAGCATCAGCGCCGCGTCGGCGACCGCGCGCGTCATCGGGCCGACGTTGGCGAGCGTGCCGAACGGCGAGAGCGGCCAGGCGGGCACGCGGCCGAAGGTCTGCTTGAAGCCGAAGATGCCGGTGAAGGCGGCCGGGATGCGGATCGAGCCGCCGCCGTCGGTGCCGACATGCAGCGCGCCCATGCCCATCGCGGCGGCCACGGCGGCGCCGCCCGAGGAGCCACCCGGCGTCATTTCCGGGTTCCAGGGGTTGCGCGTGATGCCGGTGAGCGGGCTGTCGGTGACGCCCTTCCAGCCAAATTCCGGCGTCGTCGTCTTGCCGAGCAGCACGGCGCCGGACTCGCGCAAGCGCGCCGTCACCGGCGCGTCGTCGTTCCAGGCCTGGTTGGGATCGACCGTGAGCGAACCGCGCAAGGTCGGCCAGCCCTTGGTCAGGATGATGTCCTTGATCGTCGCCGGCACGCCGTCGACGGGGCCCAGCGGCTTCCGCTTGGCCCAGCGCTTCTCGGAAGCGCGGGCCACGGCGAGCGCCGCCTTCTCGTCGACGAGGACGAACGCGTTGAGGGCCGGATTGTGCCGGGCGATGCGCGCCAGCGCGGCCTTCGTCGCCTCGACCGGCGAGGCCTTCTTGGCCTTGTAGAGGCGAACGAGGTCGCTTGCGGAAACGAGCGCCAGATCGGTGGTCATTGATGCAGGCCCTGGGCGATGGCGACGTAATCGGGCTCGTCCGGACCGATGAGGCCGTGGCGAACCAGGAAGTCGATGATGACGAGATTGCAGTTGAACTTGAACTGCTCGGTATCGCGCACGATCGCGGCCACCTCGTCGATCGGCATCAGCCGGAACTCCTCGATCTCGCCGTCGTGGCAGACCGGGCGGAAGTCTCCCGGAAGCTCGAGGTCGTAGCAGAACAGAACGTCGGGCCGGAGCCCCTCTTCGGTCTCGGCGCAATAGGTGATGGCGCCCGCCGGGGTGGCGGCGTTCGCCTGGTCGGCGGGGATACCGGCTTCCTCCGCGCACTCCTTGACCAGGCATTCCCGGGCGGTCATGCCATAAGGGAGGCCGCCGGCCACCGCGTTATCGAGCAGGCCAGGATAGGTGTGCTTGTCGCGCGAACGCCGCCCTATCCACATGGAAATCCTGCCATTTCTCCGTACGTACCCATTCAAATGTACGCCGTACGCGCGTATGCCAAATAAAGGTACGGCCGCACGTTCCATGGCAAACAGAGCAGGCGCACCAAAAGCTGGGGTGACCGCGTACAGCTCGTCACGCCATGGCGACATAATTCCTTTTGATTTCAAATTCTTCAGAACGGAGCCAACGGCCTCTGTACGTTCTTCGAATTTGCTGAGCCGAGGATCCAGTACGACCGTTCGCTCGCTTACCTGAAACACGTCCGCGTACGGCTTAATCGCCTCGACCATGTCATAGCGTACAAACCCGATGTGTACGCCGCCCACCTGAAAAGGTCGGTAACGCGATAAGTCGCGCCGGTTGCAGCTGCGAATGCGGTCGAGAAAGCTCATTCGGGGTGCCAGCCAGGCCTGCCGGTTCTAACGCGTCGCATAACCCATGGTCTGGGGTAGCCACAGGGCGATTTCGGGGAAGGCGATGAGGACCAGAATCGCGAGCGCCATCATCAGCATGTAGGGGATCGCGGCCTTGTTGATCTCGGAGAGCGGCGCCTTGGTGATCGACTTGATCACCACGAGGTTCATCGCCACCGGCGGAGAAATGAGGGCGAGCTCGAGATTGATGGTGAGCAGCACGCCGTACCAGACCTTGTCGATGGCGAGCTGGTTCAAGACCGGCAGCAGCACGGGCGTGGTGATGAGGATGATCGAGATCGATTCCAACACCAGCCCGAGCACGAACAGCAGCGCCATCACCGCCAGCAGAAATTCGAGCTTGGTGAGGTG
>JBKOUH010000094.1:0-16541 GCA_046723285.1 Pseudomonadota bacterium | reverse complement strand
GCGCAGCACGATGGCCTTGGGGCCGAGCGTGCGCTCGAGCGCCTCGGTGAACGCGGGCAGGAGAAGCTCGGCGCCCGCCGTGTTCGCCTGCACGACGCAGACGTCGCCGAAGCGGTCGGCGATGAAGCCGGGCAGGCCGTCGCCCTCGGCATGAACGAGGCGGTAGAGCGGCTTCTGGAAGAACTTCTCGCGCAACTTCAGCGCGCGGCGCAGGCGCTCGGCGAACCACTCCGCATCGAGCGCCGCGGCCGGCTCGCGGTCGTAGAGCCGCGCCGCGACCAGCGCGTGGAGATTGAACGCCGCCACGCCGAGCGGCTTGCCCTCGGCCGTCTCGACGCGCACCAGCGCGCCGGGCGGAATCGCCTTCGCCTCGGCGTCGATCGCGATTTCGTTGGAATAGATCCACGGCGAACCCGCGCGCACGCGCTTGTCGTGGCCGGGAAGGAGGCGGATGAGCGGACGTTCGGCGGGCATCGCGCTTGATTAGAGGAATGCGCGCGCGATGCCAAACTGCGGCTACGCCTCCGCTTCCGGGACCGGGATCTCGAGCTCGTCCAATCCATGCTCGACCTAATCGGCGAGCAGCGGCGTCCCCATGAGGTAGCGGCTGCGGTCGCGCGGCGGGATCGTATTTGCCTGCTGCTTGGCCTCGTTCCATTGGGTCTTGTCGTAGTCGCCGCGCCCGGTCCACATGATGGCGACGAGGTCGCGGCTCTCGTCGTCGTTGAGGCCGTCGATGGCGCCCTTCAGCTCCTCGATGGTGGGATCGTCGGCGAAATCCTCGAGGATGTTGACGCCCTTGTCGTCGCTGGGATTGGAGCCGGAATCGGGATCGTCGGGCTCCACCTTGGCGTCGAACTCGCGCGCCTTGGCGATGATGAAACCGACGGCTTCGGGATTGACGGTGACCTGCATGCGACGGGCTCCTCGATTTGGCCGCTTCTTAATCCGGGCTGATGCGCCGGCCATTGATTCAAATCATACCAACGAACGGGCGGCGGCGCCGTGACAGGCAAGCCTGCGCCAGATCAAAGCCCTTGCCGCCGGGACGCCCTAATGAGGATGATAGTGCGCGACGCGCCGTCGGCGGAGCGAAGGGACCATGGCGGCCTCAGAGATGCAAGCCGCGGCGGGGTGGGAGCACTTTCCGCACCTGGCCGATATCGGCGTCCGGGGCTTCGGCCCCACGCCGGCGGCGGCGTTCGAGCAAGCGGCGCTGGCGATGACGGCCGCGCTCGTCGACCCGGCCGCGGTCGAGCAGCGTGCGCGCGTGGCCGTGTCGTGCCGCGCGCCCGACGACGAGTTGCTATTGGCCGAGTGGCTCAACGCGCTGATCTACGAGATGGCGGTGCGGCGCATGCTGTTCGGCCGTTTCAAGGTGGCGATCCGCGATCACGCGCTCGAGGGCGAGGCCTGGGGCGAGCCGATCGATCCGGCGCGCCACAAGCCCGCGGCGGAAGCCAAGGGTGCCACTCTGACCGCGCTCAAGGTGGCGCGCGAGGGCGGGCGCTGGATCGCGCACTGCGTGGTCGACGTATGAACAGGCGCTGATGGACCTCGGCCGCTTCACCCGCTTGTCCGATTATGCCTGGCGCATCGAGCCCGAGGGCGACATGCGCGTGCCGGCGATCATCTACGCCAGCGAAGACCTCGTCCGCGCGATGGACGACAAGGTCTACGATCAGGCGGCCAACGTCGCGACGCTGCCCGGCATCGTCAAGGCGTCCTATGCGATGCCCGACGCGCATTGGGGCTACGGGTTTCCGATCGGCGGCGTGGCGGCGTTCGACGCCGAGGCCGGCGGCGTGGTCTGCGCCGGCGGCGTCGGCTTCGACATCTCCTGCGGCGTGCGCACGCTCTTGACCCACGTGCAGGCCGACGCGATCGCGCCGATCCGCGCCAAGCTCGCCGATGCGCTGTTCCAGCGCGTGCCGGCGGGGCTCGGCAAGACCGGCGAGATCACGCTCAACGACCGCGAGATGGAGGAGATGCTGGTGCGCGGCGCGCGCTGGGCGGTCGGGCAAGGCTACGGCAGCAAGGCCGATCTCGAGCGCATCGAGGATCATGGCCAAGCCGAGAGCGCGGCGCCCGACTGCGTCTCCGCGCATGCGAAGGCGCGGCAGGCGAACGAAGTGGGCACGCTGGGCTCGGGCAACCACTATCTCGAAGTGCAGATCGTGGACGAAATCTACGACGCCGACACCGCCGCCGCGTTCGGGCTGCGCCTGGGCGAGGCCGTCGTCAGCATCCATTGCGGCTCGCGCGGGCTCGGCCATCAGATCGGCAGCGAGTATCTGCGCGACATGGCGATCGCCGCCCCCGAGCACGGCATCAAGCTGCCGGACCGCGAGCTGGCCTGCGCGCCGATCCGCTCCGCGCTCGGCGAGCGCTACTTGGGCGCGATGCGCGCCGCGATCAATTGCGCGCTCGCCAACCGCCAGATCATCGGCCACCTCGCGCGCGGCGTCTTCGCCGAGCTCGTCCCCGACGCGCAGCTCGATCTGCTGTTCGACGTCTCGCACAACACCTGCAAGGTCGAGAACCACCGCGTCGACGGCGTCACGCGCGAGCTCTTCGTGCACCGCAAGGGCGCCACGCGCGCGTTCGGGCCCGGACATTCCTCGCTGCCCGAGGCGCTCAAGGCCGTCGGCCAGCCGGTCTTGATCGGCGGCAGCATGGGCACCGCGTCTTACGTGCTCGTCGGAACGAAGGAGAGCGAGGCCGCCGCCTTCAGCTCCGCCTGCCACGGCGCCGGCCGCGCGATGAGCCGCCATCAGGCTTTACGGCAGTGGCGCGGCCGGCAGCTCGTCGACGATCTCGCCGCGCAGGGCATCGAGATCCGCAGCCCCTCGCTGCGCGGCGTCGCCGAGGAAGCGCCCGGCGCCTACAAGGACGTCGGCGCCGTGGTCGACGCTGCCGACCACGCCGGCCTCGCGCGCAAGGTGGCCCGGCTGCGGCCGATGGTGTGCATCAAGGGTTAGGCGCGCTTGGCGCCCGCTGCGCGAATGCCTAGGCTCGCCGCACATTACGTGCTGGTTCGGGGGAGACGTATCGTGGACCGCAAAATCATTCGGCCGATCCGTACCGGTCTCTTGGCGGCGGCGCTGCTGGCGGCTGCGAGCGGTGCGGCGTTTTCCGCGATTGCGCCCTGGTATCCGCGCGACGACGCGGATAGCTGCAAGGTCGTGGCCGGCGCCGATCTGCACATCGACGTGGTGCCGCCCTCGTGGTTCGAGCGCATGATCCGCGGTTCGGGCTGGGTGGGTCAGGATCCGCGCGTCTACACCGTGCCGCCCGTGCTCTATTGCGGCACCCATGGCGTGCACCGGAAATCGAACTGGGCCTGCGCGCCGACCTTCCTGCCCTGGGCGAAGCGCAACTGCGCCGGGCTTGAGATCAAGCAGTAGCGCGGCGGCGCATCGAGGCCGGCCCGCTTACTCGCACTGCCGCTTGCGCGCCTCGGCGGCGGTGTATTCGCGCGAATTGGCGAAGTGACGGCAGGCGGCCTCATGCTCGCGGCGCGCGATGCAGCGCTCATACGCCTCGTCCTTGAGCCCGAGGTCGCGGCAGGTCTCTTTCGCCTCGTCCTGGTCGGAATAGTTCGTGGTTCGACACGCGGCGAGGAGAAAGACGAGCGGGAGAAGGCGCAACATCCGGCGAGTATGAACGCCTCGCCGGCGAGGTCAACCGCGCGCGCCGTGCCAAGAAGGCCGGCGCTTCAGCCTACCACTTCTTTTTCCCGGACTGCGGAGCGCCCACCACGGCCGGCGCCGCCGCGAAGCGCGAGGTCGCCGCAGCCGGCTTCGCCTTCCCCTGCTTCGGCTTCTTCTTTTCGCGGTTTCCGCGTTGCTGACCTTTGGCCATGTGCGTGTCTCCTCTGGATGTTGGTCGCCGAGGCAGCGTTGCCCCTGCGATAGATCATGCGCGCCGGACCATGGTCGGCCCGGCGATCATGCCGTTGCGTTGCGGCAGATGTCGCGAAATCCGACGAGCGTCCGCCGCTCCTCGTCCCACAGCGCGAGACGCAGGCTTTTCAAGCTCCCGGCAATCGTCAGCCGGCTCATCGAATGCAGCTCCGCGCTGCCCTCGAGGCACTCCTGAAGCCGGTAATTCGGAATCATGCTGTTGAGATGGTGAACGTGATGTAGGCCGATGCTGCCGGTGAACCACCGGAGCAGGCGCGGCAGCACGAGATACGAGCTGCCGTGAAGCGCGGCGCGCTGAAAATCCCAATCCTTGTTCCGCGTCCAATTTGCGTCTTCGAACTGATGCTGGACATAGAACATCCAGCCCCCGATCCACGACGCGATCACGATCATCGGCAAAAAGGCCAGCAGCAATGTTTCGATCCCGACGGCGGCGGCGAGGAGGCCGTACAGCACGGCGATTGCCGCGTTCAGGGAAAGGACGCTCAGCCAGGCATCGCGCGCAGCGAGCGACAGCCGGGGCGGCAGGCGCTGCAACAGCATGAAATGAGCCGGCGCGCCGACGAGAAGGAGGATGAGCGGGTTGCGATAGAGCCGATAGCGGACGCGCGCGCGGAGCGGCAAGGCCCGGTATTCCGCCACCGTCAGCGTGGTGACGTCTCCGGTGCCGCGCCGGTCGAGATTTCCCGACGTCGCGTGGTGCCGGGCATGCGACAGGCGCCAATAGCCGTAGGGCGTCAGCGTGACGAGGCTGATCAGGCGCCCGACCCGGTCGTTGGCGGCGCGGGAAGCGAGAAACGAGCCGTGCCCGCAATCGTGCTGCATGATGAACAAGCGCACCATCAGGCCGGCGGCCGGCAGAGTCGCGAGGGCTGTGAGCCAATAGGCGTCTTTGACGGCCAAGAGCATGAGTGCGGAGAGTGCGAGAAACGCGACACCCGTCACAAGCAGCTGAAGGATGGCGCGCGCCGGTTGGGCGCCCTTGTGGGCGGCGCAATGCGCGGCCAGGCGCCTTGCCAGCATTTGCTCGGCGCCGGCGGCGATCTCGCGCGCCGTGGGGATATTGGACGCAGGCGCGATCATGAGGTCTCGAGCGTCATTGGTTCAGTCGACGAATGCTGCAGCAGGAAAAACCGAAACGAGACCGCGCCCCCGAGGGGACGCGGCCCGATTCGTTTCGATGCGTCAGGATGGCGGACGGAACTAGAAATCCATTCCGCCCATGCCGCCCATGCCGCCCATGTCGCCGCCCGGCGGGCCGGCCGGCGACTTCTTCTCAGGCCGCTCGGCGACCATGGCCTCAGTGGTGATGAGGAGGCCGGCGACCGAGGCACCGTTCTGCAGCGCGCAGCGCAGCACCTTGGTCGGATCGATGATGCCCTTCTTGACCATGTCGACGTAGTTGCCGGTCTGGGCGTCGAAGCCGTAATTGTACTCGGCGTTCTCGAGGATCTTGCCCACGATGACCGAGCCATCGGCGCCGGCGTTATGCGCGATCTGCCGCGCCGGCGCTTGCAGCGAGCGGCGGACGATATCGACGCCCACGCGCTGGTCGTCATTGTCGGGCTTCACTCTGTCGAGCGACTTGATCGCGCGCAGCAGAGCCACGCCGCCGCCCGGGACGACGCCTTCCTCGACCGCGGCGCGGGTCGCGTGCATCGCGTCGTCGACGCGGTCCTTGCGCTCCTTCACCTCGATCTCGGTGGCACCGCCGACGCGGATAATCGCCACGCCGCCCGCGAGCTTCGCGAGCCGCTCCTGAAGCTTCTCCTTGTCGTAGTCGGAGGTTGTCTCCTCGACCTGCTGCCGGATCTGGCCGCAGCGCGCCTCGATGTCCTTCTTGTTGCCGGCGCCATCGACGATCGTCGTGTTTTCCTTGTCGATGATCACCTTCTTGGAGCGCCCGAGCATGTCGACGGTGACGCTTTCGAGCTTGATGCCGAGGTCTTCGCTGATCACCTGGCCCTTGGTCAGGATCGCGATGTCCTCGAGCAGGGCCTTCCTGCGGTCGCCGAAGCCCGGGGCCTTGACGGCCGCGACCTTCAAGCCGCCGCGCAGCTTGTTGACGACGAGAGTCGCCAACGCCTCGCCCTCGACATCTTCCGCGACGATGAGCAGGGGCTTGCCCGACTGCACCACGGCTTCGAGGATCGGCAGCAGCGGCTGCAAGGTCGAAAGCTTCTTTTCGCTGATCAGAATGTAGGGATCGTCGAGGACGACCTGCATCTTGTCGGCGTTGGTGACGAAATAGGGCGAGATGTAGCCGCGGTCGAACTGCATGCCCTCGACCACTTCGAGCTCGGTCTCGATCGACTTGGCCTCCTCGACCGTGATCACGCCCTCGTTGCCGACTTTCTCCATCGCCTTCGCGATCATGGCGCCGATCTCGCGCTCGCCATTGGCCGAAATGGTGCCGACCTGCGCGACTTCGTCGTTGGTCGTGACCTTCTTGGTCCTCTTCTTTAGATCCTCGACGACGGCTTCGACCGCGATGTCGATGCCGCGCTTCAAATCCATCGGGTTCATGCCCGCGGCCACGGCCTTGGCCCCTTCTTTGACGATGGCCTGGGCGAGCACGGTGGCCGTGGTGGTGCCGTCGCCGGCGATGTCGGAGGTCTTGGACGCGACCTCGCGCACCATCTGGGCGCCCATGTTCTCGAACTTGTCGGAGAGCTCGATCTCCTTGGCCACGGTCACGCCGTCCTTGGTGATGCGGGGCGCGCCATAGGCCTTGTCGAGCACCACGTTGCGGCCCTTGGGGCCAAGCGTGATCTTGACTGCGTCGGCGAGAATATCGATGCCGCGCAGCATGCGCTGCCGCGCGTCGGATCCGAATCTAACGTCTTTGCCTGCCATGATGGAGGTCCTTATTTGATTGGGGAATTTACCGGGGGACGGGGAATCAGGCGGCCTTTTTCATCGGCTTGGCCGTGCCTTCGATGACGCCCATGATGTCGCTTTCCTTCATGATCAACAGCTCCTCGCCGTCGATCTTGACCTCGGTGCCGGACCACTTCCCGAACAGGATGCGGTCGCCCACCTTGAGATCGATGGGGATCAGCTTGCCGGATTCGTCGCGCCCGCCGGGGCCGACGGCGACGATTTCGCCCTCCTGCGGCTTCTCCTTGGCCGTGTCCGGAATGATGATGCCGCCGGCCGTCTTGTCCTTGCCTTCAATGCCGCGCACGACAACGCGGTCGTGCAATGGGCGGAACTTCATGGTGCCCTCCTGTTACCTTTGATTTGATTGAATATTGTGCGTCGAATTGGCACTCGACTGAGGTGAGTGCCACCGATCCCCGTGTAAGTGGCGCCGCGCAGCGGTATTTCAATGCAATCGGGGCGGTTTATTTCCTGCCCAGCTGGGCTCGGGGCGAACCGCGTGAAGACTACTCCGCCGCTTGCTCCAAACGCCGCGCGGAGCGCAGCCTGGCCGTCGCCGTTTGGTCGATGCTGCCGGTGACCGGATCGAGCGCTACGCCAAACATCGCGCGTGCCTGCTCGGCCGTGTAGTAGCTCCGCCGCACGTCGCGCGCGACCAGCGCAGGGTCGCGCTCGAGCGGGTCGCCGTAGCCGCCGCCGCCCGGCGTCATCACGGTGATCGAATCGCCGGCCTCGATGCGGATGTCCTGATCCTTCGAGAGATGTGGCGGGATATAGGTTTCGCCGTTGCGCGCGACGACGACGCGGTTGACACCGCCGTCCTTGCCGCCGAAGGCCCCTTGCGGGCCGACGCGGCCGTGATCCATCACGAACGAGGCGCGCGCGCTGCCGCGGCGGAGGCGCACCTTGTACTTCAAGCCGAAGCCGCCGCGCTGCTTGCCGGCGCCGCCCGAGCCTTCGTGCAGCGCGTATTCCTCCATCAGGATCGGGAAGCGCTGCTCCAGGATTTCGACCGGCACCGCCTTGGAGATGCCGATGGTCGAGCAGCCGTTCGAGATGCCGTCGCCGTCGCGGCTGCCGCCGTAGCCGCCGCCGGTGAAGAAATACATGACGTAGGAGCGGTTGCTTGCCGGATCGGTGCCGCCGAGCGCGAAGTTTCCGCTGGTGCCGGCCGGCGCGGCGAATAGCAGGTCGGGGAGGGCAGGTGTCAGCGCCGCGAACACGGCCTCGGCGATGCGCTGGCTCACCTCCGCCGCGCAGCCCGAGACCGGCCGCGGATATTCGGCATAGAGGAACGTGCCGCGCGGCTCCTTGATCTTGAGCGGAAGATAAGTGCCGGCATTGATCGGCACATCGGGGAAGATGTGCTTGATCGCGAGATAGACCGACGAGCACGTGGTCGCGATCACGCTGTTCATCGGCCCTGCGCAGGGCGGCGAAGAGCCGGTGAAGTCGAAGTGAAGGTCAGTGCCCTTCTTGGTAATGGCGAGATTGATCAACAGCGGCTCGTCGACGACGCCGTCGGAATCGACGATCGCGCGCCCGCGATACGCGCCGTCCGGAATCTGCGCGATCTTGGCGCGCATCAAGCGCTCGGCGCCGCGGCGCAGCTCGGCGATCGCATCCTCGACGGTCTTCTGTCCATATTTGTCGAGCAGCGCGGTGAGCCGCCGTTCGCCGACATTGAGCGCCGCGGCCTGGGCCTTGATGTCGCCGATGCGCTGATCGGCGATGCGGATGTTGGAATTGATGATCGCGAGGATTTCCTCGTCGAGCTTGCCCGCCTTGAACAGCTTCACCGGCGGCAGGCGCAGGCCCTCCTGTTCGACTTCGGTCGCCGTCGCCGAGAAGCCGCCCGGCACCGCGCCGCCGGTATCGGCCCAGTGGCCGGTGTTGGCCAGCCACGAGAACATCTTGCCCTTGTAGAAGAACGGCTTCACGAAGCGCACGTCCATCAGGTGCGTGCCGCCGAGATACGGGTCGTTGACGATGAACACGTCGCCAGGGCGGATGTCCTTGGCGCGCTTGATCACTTCCTGCGTGCCGAACTGCATCGTGCCGACGAAAACCGGCAGGCCGAGGTCGCCCTGCGCGATCAGTTCGCCCGTCGTGCGGTGATAGATGCCGTCCGAGCGGTCGAGGCCTTCCGCAATCACCGGGCTGAACGCCGCGCGCACGAAGGCCAGGTCCATTTCGTTGCAGACCTGGATGAGGCCGTTCTGGATGACTGCGAGCGTGACGGGGTCGAGTTTCGCGCTCACTCGAGACTTGGTGTGGACCGAGGCGGCCTTCAGCAGCGATCGCTTCATGGCGAACAACCTCCCCACGCAGCATCCGTAATGCTTGTCGTCCCCGCGCAAGCAGGGACCCATGCCAGCGCGCGCATATCGTGCGCAGCGGATATCCATCGCTGGAGAGATGGGTCCCCGCTTGCGCGGGGACGACAATCAAATTGAAGACGCCGCCTCATCACTTCACCGCCACGATGAGGTTGCCGAGCTTGTCGGCGACGACTTTGTTCCCCGGCTCGATCACCGTGGTCGCGTCCATCTGCTCGACGATGGCGGGGCCGGCGAGGCGGGCGCCGGGGGCGAGCTGCTCGCGGCGATAGATCGGCGTCGACTTCCAGCCGCTCTCGAACCAGACGCGGCGGTGCGCGGCAGGCTTCGCGCTCTTGGCCGCCTCGCTCTGCGCGAGCGCCGCGAGCGGGGCCGAGGGGCGGCGGCCGATCACGGCGGTGTGGAGGTTCACGAGCACCGGTCGGATCTCGGGCAGCTCCACCTCGAAGCGGCGCCAATAGGCGGCGGCGAAATCCTTGCGGAGCCGTTCGCGCGTGACCCGCGGGCTCGCCACCGCCACGGTCAGGATGTGGCTTTGCCCCAGGAACTGCATGTCGGCCGAGTGAAGGACGACGAGCGTCTCGACCGCGACGCCTTCGCGCGCGATCGTGGCTTTGCCTTCGGCGATCTGCGCTTCGAGAATGGCGCGCGCTTCGGCCATGTCGAGCGCTTCGAGCGGCTTGTTGACCGTCCGCACATAGTCATGGCGCACGTCGGCGACGAGGCAGCCGAGCGCGTTGGTGAGGCCGGGCTTGGCCGGAATGAGGATTTTCGGGATCGCGAGCTCGCGCGCCAGCGCAGCCGCGTGCAAGGGGCCGGCGCCGCCGAACGGGAACAGCGCGAAATCGCGCGGATCGTGGCCGCGCGCGAGCGAGACCATGCGCAGCGCGCCGGCCATCTTGTCGTTGGCGATGCGCAGGATCGCGGCGGCGACGCCTTCGGCATCGAGGCCGAGCTTGGCGCCGATCTCGGCCACGAAAATGCGCCGGATCTCGTCGAGCGACACGCCCTTGGCGACGCCCAACAGCGCATTGGGATTGAGCCGGCCGAGCACGAGATTGGCGTCGGTGATCGTCGGGCGCGTGCCGCCGCGGCCGTAGCAGATCGGCCCGGGCTTGGCGCCGGCGCTCTCGGGCCCGACCTGGAGGAATCCGGCCTCGTTGATGAACGCGATCGAGCCGCCGCCGGCGCCGATCGTGTGCACGTCGACCATCGGCACGTGGATCGGCATCGCGTATTCGAGCTCGAGCTCGGAGCTCACCTGCGGCACGCCGTTCTGGATGAGGCCCACGTCGCAGCTCGTGCCGCCCATGTCGTAGGTCATGACATTGGGGAATCCGGCCTGCGTCGCCGTATAGGCCGCGGCCATGACGCCCGAGGCGGGACCGGACATCACCGTGTTCACCGCCGCCTCGGCCACGATCGAGGCCGAAACCGTGCCGCCGTTGCCTTGCATCACGAGGAGGTCGCGCCCGAAGCCGCGCTTTTTCAATTCGCCGCTCAAGCGCGAGATGTAGTTGTCGAGTACCGGCTGGATCGAGGCGTTCACCGCCGCCGTCACGCCGCGCTCGTACTCGCGGTATTCGGAGAGGATCGCGTGGCCCGCGGTGACATAACGATTGGGCCAGAGCTTCTTCGCGATCTCGGCCGCGCGCTTCTCGTGCGCGGGATTGATGTAGCTGTGGAGGAAGTGGATCACGAGCGCCGTGCAGCCGGCGGCCACGAGCTGCTTCACCGCCGCTTCCACTTCGGCTTCGTCGAGCGGCGTGACCACGTCGCCGGCGGCATCCATGCGCTCGGTCACTTCGAGGCGCAGCTCGCGCGGGATCAGCGGGTTGAACGTGCCTTTCAGGCCATAGGGCTGCGGGCGCGTGCGGCGCCCAAGTTCGAGCACGTCGCGGAAGCCTTTCGTCGTGATGAGCCCGGCCGTCGCGATCTTGCGCTCGAGGAGGGCGTTCGTGGTGGCCGTGGTGCCGTGGATGATCGTCGCGACGTCGGCGAGCGGCACGCCGGTGGAATCGAGCGCGGCCAGCACGCCGAACGCCTGGTTCTCGACCGTGGTCGGCACCTTGGCGACGCGGAGATCGCGGCCCGAAGTGTCCATTAGGATGAGATCGGTGAACGTGCCGCCGACATCGACGCCGACGATCTTACCGGCGAGCGCTGCCGGGCGATGCTTCGCGCGAGATGAAATTGCTGGGAGGTGGGGACGCGAGGAAGAATCCCTTTCGCGTGCGCTATGCGCACGCATCTCCGCCTCTCCCCGTCTTCGGCGATGCGTAGCATCGCTTGTAGTTCGCTTCGCGAACGTCCCGGCCTCCCTGCCTTCTTTCATCCGCATCCCAGGGCCTCGAAAATTCGTTCGTACACATACAATCTGCCAGAACCAAGAGCGCCTCGTAAAGAGGCACGAAACCGGGACGTTGCGTGCAGCAAGAACGCAACCTTAGGGAGAAATACGGATGCGGCCACATATTCCGATTTCATTAATCATCGGCAGGTATTTCAATTTCTGTAATTGACGTGCCGTGCCGAAGTACAACTATCGGGGCAGTCAAATGAACAACAAGAGCATACGGCCGGACCGTCGACATGTCCGGCGTTGGAACGTGATGTGGCCGGCGACGCTGGTCTGCGAGGGCAGGGAATACCCCTGCACCATCCTCGATCTCTCGGAATTCGGGGCGCGCATCGAAGCGCGCGGAATCGCCTATGGTCCGTCGCTGGTGAAGCTGCAGTCCGAACGCTTCGGCAGCATCGAGGGCCGGGTGCAATGGGCGCGCGGCACGGCGGCCGGGCTCCGCTTCGAATACGCGCCCGAAGCCGTGTTCCAGGTCTTGAAGCCGATCGTGCCGGGTTTGGGAAGGCGCGAAAAGACGGCGCGCGCGCCCGCACCGACGCCGTCGTTCCGCGCCGGCTTCGGCCGCCTTCCGCGCGCTCGGGTGGTGGCCGTTTCCTAGAGCAAAGTTCGATCAGATGGAATCGCTCGCGCTGTGGCACCGGCGCGTGTGCGTCCATCCTTCGAGGCCGCCACAAGAGCGGCGGCACCTCAGGATGAGGCTATTTGTTGCAACAAAATCAGCCTCATCCTGAGGTGCCCGCCCGTCTTCGGGCGGGCCTCGAAGGATGGACGCAAGCACGACGTCGCCACACCGAGTGCTTTCACGTGAACGGACCCCGCTCTAGAGCGCTCCTGCGGCCGAACGTGCGAGCCGTCTCTCGTTAACGATTCCATAACCTTAAGACACCATCATCGCGTGCAAGCTCACTGGAGAAAGGCTCCATGCTTGCGGCTATTCCCGTAAACGAGATGGCGGAAACGCTTCGCGTCTTGGCCGGCGCCAACGCCGGCAACGCGGCCCGGCATTTCAGCAAAGTCTCGTTCGATTTGAACGATGTCGCCTCTGCGATTCTGTGGACGAACATCGCCGAGACCATCGAGCGCACGCCTTCCGCGGCGGCTGCGCCGGCCGAAGAATTCGAAGGGCGGCCCGTTCCGCGGCGTATGATGCATCAATTGGAAGCGACGGCCTTTCATGACGCGCGGTTCGAAGACGTCGATGGCGACGTCCTTATCCTCGAGGCACTGGAGGAGACCCCGGCGGCCGAGCGAGAGCAATGCGTCGGCGACGTGCGCCGTGCTCCGGAGGGTCCGCAACCGCTCCTATCCCTCGTCGAAAAGACGGAAGACGCCGATCGGCCGGATGCCTGGCGCCTGCCGCTCGCGGCCTGATCGCTCGCGCCGCAGCGGGTGCCTACACGGTGAGATATGCCGTTCTCACCGCTTCGTCCTTCATCAGCGCTTGCATCGCGCCTTGGAACCGGATCGCGCCCTTCTCGATGATGTAGGCGCGGTCGGCGACGTGCGCCGCGAAGTGCAGGTTCTGCTCGCACAGCAGCACCGAGATGCCCTGCGCCTTGATCTCGCCGATCGTGCGCGCGAGCTGCTGCACGATGACGGGCGCCAAGCCCTCCGAAGGCTCGTCGAGCAGAACGAGGCGCGGATTGCCCATCAGCGTGCGCGCGATGGTCAGCATTTGCTGCTCGCCGCCGCTCATGCGCCCGCCCGCGCGATCGCGCATCTCGGCGAGGTTCGGGAATAAGGCGAACAGGCGCTCGGCGGTCCACGGCGGGGCGCCGCCGCGCGCGGACTGGCGGCCGACTTCGAGATTTTCGGCGACCGAGAGGTCGGTGAAGATGCGCCGTTCCTCGGGCACGTAGCCCAAGCCGCGGCGCGCGATGCGGAACGGCTCTTCGCCGGCGATCTCCGCACCGTCGAAGCGGATCGTGCCGGCGGAAGGCCGAACGAGGCCGATGATGGATTTCAACGTCGTCGACTTGCCGGCGCCGTTGCGGCCGAGCAGCACCACCACCTCTCCGGCCGCCACCTCGAGCGCCACGTCGAAAAGAATGTGCGCGCGCCCATAGAACGCGTTGAGGCCCGAAACGGAGAGCATGGTCGTGCTCATTGCTGCACGTGGGCGAAGCGCGCCGCTTGCGCGCTTCGCCGCAAGCTCGCGCCCTGCGCGAGCGGCGTCATGCCGCGAGCCCGTGCATGGTGCCGAGATAGATGTCCTGCACCGTCTTGTTGGCGCGGACCTCGGCGGGCTTGCCCTGGGTGATCAAGAGGCCGCGGTTCATCACCATGATGCGGTCGGCATGCGCGAACACCACGTCCATGTCGTGCTCGGTGAACAGCACGCTGATGCCCTCGCGGCGCACGATCTCGGCGGTGAGCGCCATCAGCGCGATGCGCTCCTTGGGCGCCATGCCGGCGGTGGGCTCGTCCATCAGCAGCAGCTTCGGCTTGTTGGCGAGCGCCACGGCCAGCTCGACGCGCTTCAAATCGCCGTAAGCGAGCACGCTGCAGGCGCGGTCGTATTGATCCGCCATGCCGACGCGCTCCAGCAGCGCCATCGCCTCGGCGACGTAGAGGCTATGCGCTCGCGGCAACAGCGCGCGGCTGCGATGGCGGTGGCTGATGAGCGCCATCTGCACGTTCTCGCGCACCGTCATCGAGGCGAAGGTGGCGGTGATCTGGAACGTGCGCCCGACACCCAAGCGCCACACCTGGCGCGGCTTCCAGCCGGTGATGTCGCGGCCGTCGAAGGTGACGCTGCCGGCATCGGGCGCGAGCTGGCCGTTCAAGAGATTGAAGCAGGTCGATTTGCCGGCGCCGTTGGGTCCGATCAGCGCCAGCAATTCTCCGGCCGCGAGCGTGAACGAGATTCCGCCCACGGCACGGACGCCGCCGAACGCCTTGGCGAGATCCTTCGCGGCGAGCACGTTCACGGCCGTCCTCCGACCAGCTCTTCGCGGCGCACGAAGCCGAGGGCCGTGCCGACATGATCGCGGAGGAATCCGGCGATGCCTTGCGGGAATGCGATCACGATCACGACGATGAGCAGGCCGAGCATCCCCTGCCAGTAGTCGGCGAGCCGCGGCGCGCCGAGCAGGCTCCAGAAGCCGGGATTCTTGACGAGGTCGCGCAGCCAGTCGAAGGCGGCCGCGCCGACGACGGGGCCGGAGAGCGTCTGCGCTCCGCCCAGCATCACCATGTAGAGGCCGTCGAAGGAATGCGGAATGTCGAGGAGGTCGGGGAACACGCTGCCCTTGGAGTAGGCGTAGAGCCCGCCCGCCAAACCGGCGAAAGCGCCGGCCAGCGTGAAGGCGAGCCATTGATGCGTACGCACGTCGATGCCGATCGCATCGGCGCGGCGCGGCGAATCGCGGCCCGCGCGCATCACGGCGCCGAACGGCGCGAAGAGGAATCGGCGCAGCAACATCACGCCGGCGGCCGTGAGCGCGAGCACGAGGTAGTAATAAGCCGTGCGGTCGGCGACCCAGGCGCTGCGGCGGAGGCCCAAGATGCCGTTCTCGCCGTCGGTGAAATCGGATTGGAACGCGTAGGACCAGATGATCTGCGCGCCGGCGAGCGTCAGCATCGCGAAATAGACGCCCGAAAGCCGCGCCGCGAGCCAGCCGATGAGAAGGGCGCCCGCGGCCGCGAGCAGCGGCGCGCTCAGGAGGCCGAGCTCCATCGGCACCTTGTAGTATTTGACGAGCAGCGCCGCGGCGTAGGCGCCAAGGCCGAAATAGGCGGCGTGGCCGAACGAGTGGAGGCCGCCCGGGCCGGCGATGAAGTGGAGACTCGCCGCGAACAGCACGAGGATGAGGATGTCGATGGCGGTGAGCGCCATGCTCTCGCCCATCAGCGGCAAGAGCAGTAGCGCCACGCAGAGCGCCGCGTAGAGCAGCTTCAGCGGCAACGTGGCGGGACGGAGCGGGGCCTCGGCGATGCCGCCATGGCCGCCGGTGGCAACGCTCTGGCGGCCGAGCAGGCCCCACGGCCGCACGACGAGGACGATCGCCATCACGAGGAACATCAGCACGAGCGTGATCTTCGGCAGCACGAGAATGCCGAACGCGTTCAGCTCGGCGATGATGAAGGCCGCGAGATAGGCGCCGCCGATGCTTCCCATGCCGCCCACGACGACGACGACGAAAGCCGGCGCCAGGATCACGAGATCCATCGCGAGGTTGACCGATTCGGGCCTGAGCATCTGCAGCGAGCCGCCGAGCCCGGCGAGGGCCGCGCCGACGAAGAGGACGCTGGTGAAGAGGAGCTTCTGGTTGACGCCCAGCGCGCCCACCATCTCGCGGTCCTGCGTCGCGGCGCGCACCATCGTCCCCCAGCGCGTCTTCGTCATCAGCAGCCAGATGGCGCCGAGCACGGCGAGGCCGATGACGATGAACGCCGCGTCGAAGACCGGAACCGCCTGGTCGCCGAGCGGGATCGTGCCGCGCAGCGCGGGCGACGTCTTGTCCTGCACGCCCCAGATCGCGCGCGTCGCGTCCTTGACGATCAGCAGCACGCCGAAGGTCGCGACCAATTGGAACAGCTCGGGCGCGCGATAGATGCGCCGGAGCAGCACCACCTCCATCACGACGCCGAAGACCCCGACCGCGAGCGCGCCGCCCACGACGGCGACGAGATAGCCCAGCACGCCCGTCCCCAGCTCGGTGACGAGCATTTGCGCGACGTAGGCGCCGAGCATGTAGAACGAGCCGTGCGCGAGGTTGATGATGCGCGTGACGCCGAAAATCAGCGACAGGCCCACCGCCACCAGGAACAGCGACGACGCGCTCGCCAGTCCGGTCAGGAATTGGACGAGGTAGAAGGACATCGAGTGATACGCGCGATCCTTTCCTCTCCCGCGTAAGCGGGAGAGGAGGGGCCCATTCGACGCCTGGGGCGTCGTATGGGAGGTGAGGGCAACCCCGCCGAGAATGTCGCGGAGCGGTGCCGGCGGAAGCGCCGCCCCTCACCTCCCATTCGCTACTCGCTGAGCGCTCGCAGCGAACGGGCCCCTCCTCTCCCGCAGCGCGGGAG
>JBKOUH010000090.1:0-5881 GCA_046723285.1 Pseudomonadota bacterium | reverse complement strand
GATTTCAACAGAGCCGCGCAGGCCGCGCCGGAAGCGCGCGAAACGCCCGCGCACGAATCCGGCGCCGGGCGGATGCCGCGGTACAGGCGAAGGGATCGACAATGTCAAAACAGCCGCGCGCCGCGCGCCCGAAGACGTGCGGTCCGCCGGTCCATCTCGAGACCGGACGCGGCGTCTAGAACATTTCAAGAACAATGTCAAGCGCGCGAATCGCCCTCATCTATCGCGCCGCCGCGGCGATCGGCTTTGCCGCCGCTTCGACGGGGTCGAGATGCCGGAGCTGCGGCGCCACCTCGGCCATGAAGCGCCGCATCGAGCGGTCGCGCTCGGCGCGCGTCGCCCAGTCCTTGCCGGTGACGATCAGGAACGTGCCGAAGCCGCCGCACGCGTCGTAATAGTGCTTGATCTCGGCGGCCACATTGTCGGGCTCGCCGACGATGTAGAAGCCCGATTCGGTCAGCGCCTCGATCGCACTGGCGTTGTTCGGCACGTCGAGGCCGTAGACGCGCTTCAGCATCGCGAGAAACCCGCGCTGCCCCTGCACGCTCACTTCGTAGGCGACGGCCGCGCGCATGTCCTCGATCGCCTGGCGGCGCGAATCGGCGATATAGACGATGCGCGAGCCGACGATCTCGCGGCGCGGCGACGTGCGTCCCGCCGCGCGCGCCGCCGCCGCGTATTTGTCGGCCTTCTTCCTGACATGCGCCGCTGGCTCCAAGAATGCGGTGACGAGCGTCCACCCGTTCGCGGCCGCGCGCGCGAGCATCGCCTCCGAATCGGTCGCGGTCGCCATCGGCGGCGCAGGCTCGGGCTTCGGCAGCGAAACGACGCCCTTGCCGCGCCAGTGCTTGCCGTTCCAATCGAACGGCGCATCCTCGGTCCAGCACTTCAGGATGAAATCGAGCGATTCGGTGAGGCGCTCGTGGCGGTCCTCGTAGGTCAGGCCGCGCTCGTCGGAGAACAGCGGCGTCGGGAAGCCGGAGCCGAAGCCGAAGATGAAGCGGTTGCCGCCGAGCATGTGGCTCGTGATCGCGGATTGGATCGCCACGTCGAGCGGATGGTGCAGGTGGATGAGCTTCACCGCGGCGCCCATGCGGATGCGCTTGGTCAGCGCCGCCGCCTTGCACATCATCAGCTCGGGGTCGGGGATGCTGTCGACCTTGTTGATGTAGGGCGGCTCGCCGTGGTGCTCGCTGATATAGGCATCGCGGAAGCCGAGCTGATCCGCGAGCACGATCTCGTGGATGTCTTCGTCGTAGGTCTTCCCCGCGCTGGTGTGCGGCCGAAACCCGTTCGAGAAAATGCCGAAATCCATAAAGCTCCCCTGCGCGCCGCGAAAAGCGGAAGCGCAGATATGAAATGATGCAGGAGGCGGTCAACCCCTTCCCGGCCGTTTTGAGACGCGCAGGGAAAGGGCATGGCCATCCGCGGAAATTCGTGCAGTGCCCGCGGAAAACAGCATCGGGTATGGGATTGCGGCGCGCCCGACGAGGTCGAGACTTCGTTTCTTCCTTGTCGTCCCCGCGAAAGCGGGGACCCATGCCGACGCCCACGATCCGATCGGGCGTCCGGAACCGCGGCGACACCGTTCGCTGGGAATACGGTGCTTTCCCGCGCACCATAAAGCGCTGGAGAGATAGGTCCCCGCTTTCGCGGGGACGACAACAATTTCCGAGCTTCAAATGCACTTCGCGACGTTCAGCCGTCCGGCTTTGCGCCGCGTTCAGCCCTCGGTTTTCGCGCCAGAATCAGCGGGCGGCGCCGCGATCCTCGGGGCGGGATGGACCGGCGGCCGGCGCCAGTGCTCCGTCGGCGGCGGCGGCCAAGCGGAAGAAGCGGGCGATCTCAAAACGGTCCTGCGCGTCGAGCGCGTCTGCTTCCTTGGCCGGGCTCGCATCGCTGGCGATATACGCGCCCATGCCCAGCGAGAAGACGTGGTCGGATACTGCGAGTTGCGGGCCGGTGAGGCGCGCCTCCTGAACGGAGGGGCCGCCGGCGACGGCCAGCGTTCCCGCGGCCAGCGCCACGATGACGGCGCCGAAGAACAAGCCCGCGTGCGAGCGCGCTGCGCGGTGCTCGGTGCTGAAATTGCCCGACGCGCACATGATGCGCGCGGCGAGCGTGGTGAGCTTGGTCGGTTCCGCTTTGAAGCGGACGCTGCGCCCGTCGACATGCGGATAGGCGCGCGCGGATTCCATTGCGTAGTTCGGGGACATGATCGCTCCAATGCCGGCTCGGGGTCGCCGGCGACGCTAACATTCGCGTAAGGGCAATTTTTTCTTAGCAACCGCCGCGCGCAAAGCGCGAAATGGCGCCTCCTATGGTTAAAGTAATGAATTCGCCACAAGTCTTGGGTCGTTTACCCATTCGAAAGGCGTCGCGTTTCCCATAACCGAAGAGGGGGCGCGCCGCACGGGCGGACCGCGCCCGTTCAGCTGCCGCTGCGCCCAGGATCGTTAACCTTGCGGCGATCGCGCCCGAGGCCGCCGCTTGCGCGGCTTGCCTACCTTTTCTTTAGGTGGGCAGCGAGTGATGGACGCGAGCGACGCGCCGCCACAGGTCGAAGCTACGTTGGTAGAGCGTGCCGAACTTTTTGGTCTCATCGTGGTTCTGACGATCGTCGCGGCGAGGCCGTCGTCGACGTAGGCGTGCTCTTGGCCGGGGCTGCGATCGTCGATCTCAAGGTACGTCGATCGCGGTCGCTGCGATTGAAGAGGTGACGGACTTCGCGCCCGGCCCGGAAGAAGGCCGCGCCCATGCCGGCGGTGCGCGTCGGCTGGCCCACGTCGGTCGCGCCTGTGGGCGGCACATCTTCAGCGTCGTGCGCGCTCTGCCCGGTGCGTCCACTGCCGGCGCGCGGACGCTGAACCGACCGGAAATTTCGCCGAGCCTGCCGCAAAATTTGCGGCGAGCGCACGATGTTGGGGGTGGAGCGCGCCTCGACGCAAAGGCTCCGCGCGGTGGCCAAGAAATGTGCCGGTGCCGCGACTTTCAAAGCCTTGCCCTGCCGCCCGGGAAATAAGATATAGCGAGCACGAGGCCCGAATTTTGCTGATAAGCCCGGGCCAGGGGAGAACGATGAGCCTACCGCCCGCACAAGGCCTGTACGATCCGCGCAACGAGCACGACGCGTGCGGCGTCGGCTTTGTCGTCAACATCAAGGGCAAGAAATCGCACGACATCATCCGCCGCGGCATCCAGATCCTGTTGAATTTGGATCACCGCGGCGCGGTCGGCGCCGATCCCCTGGTCGGCGACGGCGCGGGCTGCCTGATCCAGATTCCGGACGCGCTGCTGCGCGACTGGGCGGCCAAGAACAGCATCCTGCTGCCGCCGCCGGGCCGCTACGGCGTCGCGATGTGCTTCCTGCCGCGCAACGCCAAGGCGCGCGACATCGCAGTCCAGCATTTCGAGCGCTTCGTGCAGGTGGAGGGGCAGAAACTGCTCGGCTGGCGCGACGTGCCGACCGACACCACCGGCTTGGGCGAGCGCGTGCTCGAGACCATGCCGACGATCCGCCAGGCCATCATCGCGCGCAACCCCAAGCTCAAGGACCAGGACGCGTTCGAGCGCAAGCTCATCGTCATCCGCAAGCAGACGCTCAACAGCGCGCGCGAATTCCCCTCGAAAGAGGGGCGGAAGGGAATGCGCGATCTCTACATCCCGTCCTGCTCGTCGCGCACGATCGTCTACAAGGGCCTGCTGCTCGCGCACCAGGTCGACGGGTTCTATCGGGACCTCCGCAATCCCTTATGCGAGTCGGCGCTGGCGCTCGTGCACCAGCGGTTCTCGACCAACACGTTCCCGTCGTGGCGGCTCGCGCACCCGTATCGCTTCCTCGCGCATAACGGCGAAATCAACACGGTGCGCGGCAACGTCAACTGGATGGCGGCGCGGCGCGGCTCGATGGAATCGGAGCTGTTGGGCGCCGATCTCGACAAGATGTGGCCGATCATCCCGCACGGGCAATCGGACACGGCGTGCATCGACAATGCGCTCGAGCTGCTCGTCGCGGGCGGCTACTCGCTCGCGCATGCGATGATGATGCTGATCCCGGAGGCCTGGGCCGGGAACACGCTGATGGATCCGCAGCGCCGCGCATTCTACGAATATCACGCGGCACTCTTGGAACCCTGGGACGGGCCGGCCGCGATCGCGTTCACCGACGGCCGCCAGATCGGCGCCACGCTCGACCGCAACGGTCTCAGGCCCGCGCGCTACTTCGTGACCGACGACGACCACGTGATCATGGCGTCGGAGGCGGGCGTGCTGCCGATACCCGAGGAGCGCATCGTCCACAAATGGCGCCTGCAGCCCGGCAAGATGCTGCTCATCGATCTGGAGCAGGGCCGCATCATCGACGACGCGGAGATCAAGCGCACGCTGGCCGAGGCCGAGCCCTACGAAGACTGGCTGAAATCCACGCAGTTCAAGCTCGAGACGCTGCCCGAGCCCGAGGACGCGCCCGGCCCCTCGCGCACCAACGATCCGGCCTCGCTGCTGAACCGCCAGCAGGCCTTCGGCTACACGCAGGAGGATCTCCAGTTCTTCCTGGAGCCGTTGATGCGCGAGGCCGACGATCCGGTCGGCTCGATGGGCACCGATACGCCGATCTCGGTGCTCTCGCGGAAGCCCAAGCTGCTCTACACCTACTTCAAGCAGAACTTCGCGCAGGTGACGAACCCGCCGATCGATCCGATCCGCGAAGAGCTCGTGATGTCGCTGGTCTCGATGATCGGGCCGCGGCCGAACCTTCTGGGCCACCAGGCCGGCACGCATTGCCGGCTCGAAGTGGCGCAGCCGATCCTGACCAACGCCGATCTCGAGAAGATCCGCGCGATCGAGACCCTGGTAAGCGGCGCGTTCCGCACCTTCACCATCGACACGACCTGGCCGGTCGTGGCCGGCGCCGGCGGATTGAAGGGCGCCCTCGAGCGCATCTGCAGCCAGGCGACCGACGCCGTGCTCGACGGCAACAACATTCTGATCCTCTCGGATCGCGCGGTCTCGTCCGAGCGCGTGCCGATCCCGGCGCTGTTGGCGACGGCGGCCGTGCACCATCACCTGATCCGCCAGGGCCTGCGCACCCGCACCGGCCTCGTCGTCGAGACCGGCGAGGCGCGCGAGGTGCATCATTTCTGCGTGCTCGCCGGCTACGGCGCCGAGGCGGTCAATCCCTATCTCGCGTTCGAGACGCTCGAGGACATCCGCGTCCGCAACGGCGCCGCGCTTGCGCGCCTGGACGGCTACGAAGCGCAGAAGAATTACTTGAAGGGCGTCGGCAAGGGCATCCTGAAGGTGATGTCCAAGATGGGCATCTCGGCGTACCAGTCCTATTGCGGCGCCCAAATCTTCGACGCGGTGGGGCTCTCGTCCGAGTTCGTCGAGAAATACTTCACCGGCACCGCGACGACGATCGAAGGCGCCGATCTCGTGGCGATCGCCGAGGAAGCGCTCGCGCGCCACCGCGCGGCGTATGGCGACAGCCCGATCTATCGCCAGATGCTCGACGTCGGCGGCGAATACGCGTTCCGCCTGCGCGGCGAGGATCACGCCTGGACGCCGGAGTCGATCAAGAACCTCCAGCACGCGGTACGCGGCAATTCGCGCGACGACTATCGCGCGTTCGCGAAGTCGATCAACGACCAGAGCGAGCGGCTGCTGACGATCCGCGGCCTGATGCAGTTCAAGCTCGCGGAGAAGCCGCTGCCGCTCGAAGAGGTCGAGCCCGCGGCGGAGATCGTCAAGCGCTTCGCCACCGGCGCCATGAGCTTCGGCTCGATCAGCCGCGAGGCGCACACGACGCTCGCGATTGCGATGAACCGCATCGGCGGCAAGTCGAACACCGGCGAGGGCGGCGAGGAGAGCGACCGCTACAAGC
>JBKOUH010000487.1:0-8354 GCA_046723285.1 Pseudomonadota bacterium | reverse complement strand
GAGCCGCGGCGCGTACGGGCATCCTACGCCACCGCACGCTGCGTTCCGCGCCAAGGCACGCACGGACGATCGATCTACCGCGGCGGCTCGGCTTGGACGCGCGCCGATTGGCGTTGCGGATTGCCGGAACGGTCGAACCTGCGGACCACGCCGCGTCCGCTCGCAATCAACAGCATCCAAACGATGTAGAGGCCGATCGCGAGGCCAATGAAGAGAATGACCTTGTCCATGCCGACGTAGCGCAACAGAAGCTCGACGGCGCCTTTCTTCGGCATCAGCGCGTTGTAATCGCCGAACGCGCCGCCGATCGCTTGTAGCGCGTCCTCCGTGCCCTGTGCGATCAGCTTCGAAGTCCCGCTGGCGCCATCGAGCAGCAGGTTGGTCGTGCTCGGCGCGTAGAGCGCCAGGGCGATGAAAGTGAAGAAGGCGGCGAGTTTCAAGCCGGTCAGGCGCAGCAAGAACCCAATGCGCGATAGCACGATCAGTCTCCGTGATGACGCGGCCGAGATGCTGGGAGCCGGCAGAAGCGTGCCGGTAGGCCCCGCCACTGTCAAACGGGCTGGCGCTCCGCATTGATTCGCCGGCCGATTTCGCCGAGATTTGCGCGGTCGCGCTTGCAGCGGCCACTGGCCGGCGCAAGGCACGAGACTAGATCAGGTCCATCATGACGACACGTATCACCGTCGACATCGTCTCCGACGCGATCTGCCCCTGGTGCTTCATCGGCAAGCGCCGCTTCGAGCGCGCGCTCGCGGACGCGCCGAAGGATATCGAGGTGCTGATCGCCTGGCGGCCCTACCAGCTCAATCCCGAAATGCCGCCCGCGGGCATGGAGCGCAAGGCCTACCTCGCCTCGAAGTTCGGCGGCGACGCGCGCGCCGACGAAATCTACAAGCGCGTCAGCGAGGCCGGCGCGAGCGAGGGCATCGCATTCAACTTCGCCGGCATGCAGCGCACGCCCAACACGATCGACGCCCATCGCCTCATCGGCCTCGCCGGGCGCGCGGGCAGGCAGGACGCGGTGGTCGAAGGGCTCTTCCGCGCCTATTTCCTCGAAGGCCGCGACATCGGCGGCGCCGACGAGCTCGCCACGGTGGCCAAGGCAGCCGGCCTCGACGAAAAGACGGTCCGCGACTATCTCGCCGGACGCGACGACGTCACGCGCGTCGAAAACGAGGACGCGGTGGCGCGGCGCATGGGCATCCAAGGCGTGCCCTGCTTCATCTTCAACCGCAAATACGCGATCTCCGGCGCGCAGGAGCCTGCCGTCTTCCTGGAAGCGCTCGAGCTGATCAAGCGCGAGGCCTCCAGCGAACCGATGCCGGCGCGGGCGAATTCCTGAAGCCGGCGGCTCAGTGCTCGAGGAAGCCTATCGAAAACCAAAGCATGAAGCCGTTGACCATCAGCAGCGCGCCGATCACGCCAAGGCCGATGCTCCCGGCGAGCAAGGCCCTTGCGCCGGTGATGATCGTGACCGAGGCAAGCACGATCGCGATCTGGATCAGGGCCTCGGCGAAATCGAAATAAGGATCCTTGCGCTGGGCGCGCGCGCGATCGCTTTCGAATGACCGCGCCTTGGCCATCAGCTCCTTCTTGCCGTCGCCTTCCTTGGGATCGCTTTCGTAGCGGTCGGCGGTCTCGCGATAACGCTTGATCTTGCCCTCGATGTTCTTGCGCACGTCGTCGGACACATTGGGATTGATCGCGAGATCGATTTCGAAACGGTCGGCGGCGAGCCGCAACTGCGCCTGGCGAATGTTCTTCGCCTGGAAGAAGCTCCAATAGTTCGTCACCTCGACATTGCTGTTGACCATGTCCTTGGTCGCGTTCGATCCGCCCATTCCGCAGATCGCCAGCAGCACCGCGAGGGTCGCGATATAGACGCCGATCCACCGGGTTCCGGACTTCTCGTGGGCCTCCTGGATGGCTTCGTGGTGCTCGGTGGCGTCCGCCATGGGCTTCTCTCCTGCTGATATCGCTCGGGTCCGCCGGTGCTTGGACACCGGCGCCGCGCGGCTAGTTACATTTGCTTAGGCCGGGGAATCAAGCGGCGAGTGCCGCGACCGACTTCACAAGCTGATTGACGCCCCTGAGGCGCGCCCGCTCGTCGCGCCAATCGCGGCGGTAGACGAGGCGTTGATCGGGGCGGACCTTTACCATGCCCGCCTGCTCTTTGATGAAGCGCACGAGCTTCTCGGGCTTGGCGAATTTGTTCGCGCGGAACGCGATCACGGCGCCCTTGGGCCCGGCGTCGATCTTCTCGATGCCCGCCGCCACGCAGAAGTGCTTGATGGCGACGAGATCGAGCAGATTCTTGACCTCGTCCGGCAGCGGCCCGAAGCGGTCGACGAGTTCGGCCGCGAACGCGTCGATCTCGCGCGCCTCGATGAGATCGGCGATGCGCCGGTAAAGGCTGAGGCGCACGCTCAAATCGGGCACATAGGGTTCGGGAATCAGCACGGGCATGCCGATCGAGATCTGCGGCGTCCAGCGTTCCTCGGCCGGTTGCAAGCCCGCGGGGCCGGCCTCGCGCGCGGTCGCCACCGCCTCCTCCAGCATCTGCTGATAAAGCTCGATGCCGACCTCGCGGATGTGGCCCGACTGCTCCTCGCCCAACAGGTTGCCGGCGCCGCGGATATCCATGTCGTGGCTCGCGAGCTGGAAGCCGGCGCCGAGCGTGTCGAGCATCTGCATGACTTCGAGCCGGCGCTGGGAGTCTGCGCTCAAGGCTCGGTCGGGCGGAATCGTGAGATAGGCGTAGGCGCGCACCTTCGAGCGACCGACGCGGCCGCGCAGCTGATAGAGCTGCGCAAGGCCGAAGCGGTCCGAGCGGTGCACGACGATCGTGTTGACGTTCGGGATGTCGAGACCGGATTCGATGATGTTGGTCGAGACCAGAATCTGGATCTGGCCGTCGACGAATTTGACCATCGTGTCTTCGAGCTCGCTCGCCGCCATCTGGCCGTGCGCAGTCGCGATCTTGGCCTCGGGCGCCAGCTCGCGCACCTCGGCGGTGACGTGCGTCAGGTCCTCGATGCGCGGGCACACGTAATAGACCTGCCCGCCGCGGAAGAGCTCGCGCTGGATCGCCTCGCGGATCACGACCGGGTCGTAGGGCAGCACGAAGGTGCGCACCGCCAGCCGGTCGACCGGCGGCGTGGTGATGAGCGAGAGATCGCGCACGCCGGCAAGCGCCATCTGGAGCGTGCGCGGGATCGGCGTCGCGGTCAGCGTGAGCACATGAACGTCCGCGCGCAGTTCCTTCAAGCGCTCCTTCTGCACGACGCCGAAATGCTGCTCCTCGTCGACGATGACGAGCCCCAGGCGCTTGAACTTGACCGTCTTGCCGAGCAGCGCGTGGGTGCCGATGACGATGTCGATATCGCCTTCGGCAAGCCCGCGCTTGGTATCAGCGACGTCGCGCGCGTGGGCGAGGCGCGAGAGATGGCCGATCTTTAGGGGCAATCCGCGGAAGCGCTCGCGGAAATTCGCGGTGTGCTGGCGCGCGAGCAGCGTCGTCGGCACCACGACGGCGACCTGCTGCCCGGCCATGGCCGCGATGAAGGCCGCGCGCAGCGCCACTTCGGTCTTGCCGAAGCCCACGTCGCCGCAAACGAGCCGATCCATCGGCTTGCCCGAGGCGAGATCGGAGAGCACGTCCTCGATCGCCTTCTGCTGGTCGTCGGTCTCCTGATAGGGAAACTGCGCAGAGAATTCGTCGTAGGAACCGGCCGGCGCCTGCATCGCGTCGGCGGTCTTCAACTGGCGCTGCGCGGCGATGGCGATGAGCTTGTCGGCGATCTCGCGGATGCGCTGCTTGATCCGCGCCTTGCGCGTCTGCCAGCCGGCGCCGCCGAGCTTGTCGAGCGGCGCCTCGCCTTCCTCGCTGCCGTAGCGCGACAGCAACTCGATGTTCTCGACCGGGAGATAGAGCTTGTCACCGCCGGCGTAGTGGAGGCGCAGGCAGTCGTGCGGCGCGCCGCCGGCGGTGAGCGTCTCGAGCCCGTCATAGCGGCCGATGCCGTGATCCTCGTGGACAACGAGATCGCCCGGCTGTAGCGACGAGAGCTCGGTGATGAACGCATCGCTGCGCCGGCGCTTTTTCGCGCGGCGGACGAGCCGCTCGCCGAGGATGTCCTGCTCGGTGACGATCGCGACGCGGTTGTTGAGAATGCCGTGCTCGAGCGGCAGCTCGGCGACGCCGATGGCACCGCGCGGCACGGCCAGCGCCCCCGCCCAATCGGAAACCTCCTCGACGGTGGCGGCGCCGTGCTCTTTCAGCAGTTGCGCGAGCCGCGCCTTCGAGCCGGCGGTGAACGCGGCCACCATCGTGCGCGCGCCGTCGCGCGCATAGCGCTGCAGCGTCTCGCGCACTTGGTCGAAGAGATTGACGTCTCCCTGATTGCGCGCGGCGGAGAAATCGGGTGCCTGGCGGTAGCCGGCGTCGATGACGCCCACGGCGCCCTCGGGCGCCGCGAACGGCGAGAACGCGGCGACGCGCCGCTCGGCGAGGCGCGCCTTCCATTCGGCGCGGTCGAGATAGAGGCTGCCGGGCGGCACCGGCCGGTAGACGAACTCGCCACTCGACGCTCTGCCGGCCGGGGTCCTGCCGCCCGTGGCCAGGCTGCGCCGCGCCTCGTAGTAGTCGGCGATGAGCTCGAGCCGCGCATCCACGGCCTGCTCGACCTGGTGATCCATGCTGACGGCGGCGCCGGGAAGATAATGGAACAGCGTTTCGAGTCCGGTATAGAAGTGCGGCAGCCACTGCTCCATGCCGATGAAGCGCTGGCCCGCGCTGACCGCTTCGTAAAGCGGATCGCCGCGCCAATCCTGCGGATGCGCGGCGCGATAGCGTTCGCGGAACAGCGTGGTCCGCGCCTCGTCGAGCACCAGCTCGGACACCGGCGCCAGCGCGAAGCTTTCGTGCGTGCCCGTCGTCTTCTGCGTCAGCGGATCGAAGCCGCGGATGGCTTCGATCGTCTCGCCGAAGAGATCGATGCGTACCGGCTCGGCGGCGCCCGGCGGATAGAGATCGATGAGCCCGCCGCGCACCGCGAACTCGCCCGGCTCGCGCACGGTCCCGACGCGATTGAAGCCGTGCGCGGCGAGGAACACAGTGAGCTTGTCGAGTGCAAGCGTTCCGCCGCGCGTGAACGACAGCGTGGTTCCGCGGAATGCCACACGCGGCGGAACACGCTGCAGGATCGCGCTGACCGTCGTGACCACGACAAGAGCGGCACCCTCGCCGCCCGCGAGCTTGGCCAGGACGCTCGCGCGGTCGGCCATGATCTCGATGTTGGGCGAGACGCGGTCGTAGGGCAGCGTGTCCCAGGCCGGAAAGGCCAACGTCTCGACGCCGGGATGGAAGAAGCGCAGATGGTCGACGAGGCGGTAAAGCCGCGCATCGTCGCGCGCCACGTGCAGCAGCGCGCGTCCCTCGGCCGCCCAGGCGCCGAGCAGCAGCGCGTCGGCGCCTTCGGGCGCGCCGGCGACGACGAGGGCGCCGGGCTTGACATCGAGCGGCAGCGGGCTATCGGGCATTGACGGCGTAATGGGCGATCAGGCGGTCGAGAACCGTGGAACGGGCATCGGGCGGCGGCACAGCGCGCCCCAGTATCCACTCATATAGGTCGGGCTCCGGCTGCTCCAACACGGCCTCGTATTCCGCCAGCAGCGTCGAATCGAAGCTTTCGAGGCATGCGTCGGCGAAAGGACCGAGAAGGAGGTCCATCTCCTTCGTCCCGCGGTGCCAGGACCGGAACTTCAGGCGCTTGCGGCGGCGGACGATCTCGTTCGTGCCGTCTTCGGCAATCATCGGGGCATCTCGGTCGGTCAACGTCGTTTGGCCGTCGAATCCGGACGGCGGCGAGAGGGGATCTCGTCCCTTTCGCCGCCAACTCCTTGTCTCGGGCCGTTGGTGCTAGTCCTATAGTGCCGCAGCCGCGTCCTTGCCAACCCCGCCCCGATGCGACCTTCCATCCTCTTCCCGCTATTCGCGCCGGTGACGCGCCTTGCCGGCGTCGGGCCGCGCATCAGCGACCTCATGGCGCGCGCGGCCGGAAGCAAGATCGTCGACCTGCTCTGGCACTTGCCGAGCGGCATCGTGGACCGCCGCCATTCGCCCACGGTCGGCGACGCCAAGCCGGGCGAGATCGCGACCCTGACGGTGATGGTCCACACCCACGAGCCGCCGCCGCCCGTGCGCGGGCGCAAATTGCCCTACCGCGTCATCTGCGGCGACGAAACCGGCTTCATCGCGCTCGTCTTCTTCTCGGCCAAGAACGACTATCTGCTGAAGCAGTTTCCGGTCGGCGAGATTCGCGTCATCAGCGGCCGCGTGGACGAATACCACGGCGGCAAGACCATGCCGCATCCGGACTATGTCGGAACGCTCGAGCAAAAGAGCGAGCTGGCCGCGATCGAGCCGGTCTATCGCCTAACCGAGGGACTGACGCCGCGCGTGATGCGCAAGTCCGTCGCCGCCGCTGTGAGCCTCGCGCCCGATCTCGCCGAATGGAGCGACGTTCATCTCGTCGAGCGGCGGAAATGGCCGAGCTGGCACGCGGCGCTGCTCACCGCGCATGCGCCGCAAGCCGCGGCCGATCTCGCGCCCGAAACGCCGGCGCGCATGCGCCTTGCCTACGACGAAGTGCTGGCCGGCCAGATCGCATTGCGGCTGGTCAGAAGCCAGCAGCGCCGCGCGCGCGGCCGCGCACTCAAGGTCGCGGGGCCGTTGCGGCAGAAGGCGCTCGCCGCGCTGCCGTTCCGCCTCACCGGCGCGCAGGTCCGCGCGCTCGGCGAGATCGACAAGGACATGGCCTCGGACGCCCGCATGCTGCGGCTGCTGCAAGGCGATGTCGGCAGCGGCAAAACGGTCGTCGCGTTTCTCGCCACGCTCAATGCGGTCGAATCCGGCGCCCAGGCCGCGCTGATGGCGCCGACCGAGATCCTCGCGCGCCAGCACCATGCGACGATCGCGCCGCTGGCGGCGTCCGTCGGCGTCAAGGTGGCCCTCCTGACCGGCCGCGACACCGGCGCCGCGCGCGACGCGCTGCTCCGCCAGCTCGCCGCGGGCGAGATCGACATCCTCGTCGGCACGCACGCGCTTATCTCCGAGGACGTCGATTACCGCGACCTCGCCTTTGCCGTGATCGACGAGCAGCACCGCTTCGGCGTGCATCAGCACATGTCGCTCTCGGCCAAGGGCGAGCGCGCGGACATCCTGGTGATGACGGCGACGCCGATCCCGCGCACGCTGCTGCTCGCGCATTACGGCGACCTCGATGCCTCGCGCCTCGACGAGAAGCCGGCGAACCGCAAGCCGATCGACACGCGCGTGCTCTCGCTGGAGCGGCTCGAGGAGGTCTACCCCGCGATCCGCCGCGCGATCGGAGAAGGCGCGCGCGTCTACTGGGTCTGCCCGCTGGTCGAGGAATCCGCCGAAAGCGATCTCGCCGCCGCGACCAAGCGCCACGCCGATCTCGCCAAGCGTTTCCCGAACCTCGCCGGCCTCGTGCACGGCCGCCTCCCCGCCCGCCAGCGCGACGCGACGATGAAGCGCTTCGCCGAGGGCGAGATCTCGATTCTCGTCGCCACGACCGTGATCGAAGTCGGCGTCGACGTGCCCGACGCCACCGTGATGATCGTCGAGCACGCCGAGCGCTTCGGCCTCGCGCAACTTCACCAATTGCGCGGACGAGTCGGCCGCGGCGAACGTGCCTCGACCTGCCTCCTGCTCTACCAGGGTCCGCTCGGCGAGACCGCGAAAGCGCGCCTTTCCATCCTGCGCGAGACCGAGGACGGGTTCCGCATCGCCGAGGAAGACCTGCGGCTTCGCGGCGGCGGCGATGCCTTGGGCGCGCGCCAGAGCGGCATGCCCGAGTTCCGCATCGCCGACCTGGCGACCCAGGCCGAGCTGCTCCCGCTCGCCAGCGACGACGCGAAGCTGCTACTCGACAAGGACCCCGAGCTCAAATCCCCGCGCGGCCAAGCGGTGCGCACCCTCCTCTACCTCTTCGAGCGCGACGAAGGCGTGCGATTGCTGCGATCGGGCTGAGGCTGCGTCAGGTTGCGAAGAATTCTCGCAGCGCCTCCAGCGTTTCCTCCGGCTTCTCTTCGGCAAGGAAATGGCCGCAGTCGAGGGGATGGCCGGTCACATTCGTTGCGCGCTCGCGCCAAGTGTCGACAATGCCGCTCCAGCGCGTCGCGGGACCCTCGCCCCAGATCGCCAGCAAGGGGCATTCGATCTTCGCGGCGATGTCGGCTTCGTCGTGCTCCAAGTCGGTCGAGGCGCCGGCGCGGTAGTCTTCGCACTGTCTCTTATACACATCTGACGCTGCCGACGAGTTGTTGGG
>JBKOUH010000265.1:0-5194 GCA_046723285.1 Pseudomonadota bacterium | reverse complement strand
ACTCTCCCGACCGGCGGCCCTAGGCGAAGCTTTTGGCGAAGGTCTTCAAGAATTCGGTGAGCTGCTTGTCGGTCTCGGGCTTCACCTCGCGGTCGGTGCGGATCGCTGTGAGAATGCCGGCGCCCTTGTCGCGGATCGCCGACAGGAACTGCTGCTCGAAGCGCGTGATCTGGTTCACCGGCACCTGATCGAGGTAGCCTTTGACGCCGGCGAAGATGGAGACGACCTGCTCTTCGACCGGCAGCGGCTTGTATTGATCCTGCTTCAAAAGCTCGACGAGGCGCGCGCCGCGGGCGAGCAGCTTCTGCGTGGCCGCGTCGAGGTCGGACGCGAACTGCGCGAAGGCCTCCATCTCGCGGTATTGCGCGAGCTCGAGCTTGATGGTGCCGGCGACTTGCTTCATCGCCTTGATCTGCGCCGCCGAGCCGACGCGGCTCACCGAGAGGCCGACATTGATGGCCGGGCGGATGCCTTTGTAGAACAGGCTCGACTCGAGGAAGATCTGGCCGTCGGTGATCGAGATGACGTTGGTCGGGATGTAGGCCGAGACGTCGTTGGCCTGGGTCTCGATGATCGGGAGGGCGGTGAGGGAGCCCGAGCCGTTCTTATCGTTCATCTTGGCCGCGCGCTCGAGCAGGCGCGAGTGGAGATAAAAGACGTCGCCCGGATACGCCTCGCGGCCCGGCGGGCGGCGCAACAGCAGCGACATCTGGCGGTAGGCGACGGCCTGCTTCGAGAGATCGTCGTAGACGATGACGGCGTGCATGCCGTTGTCGCGGAAATACTCGCCCATCGTGCAGCCGGTGTAGGGAGCCAGGAACTGCAGCGGGGCGGGATCGGACGCGGTGGCGGCGACGACGATCGAGTATTCCATCGCGCCGTAGTCTTCGAGCGTCTTCACGATCTTGGCGACCGTCGAGCGCTTCTGGCCGATGGCGACGTAGATACAATGCAGCTTGGTCTTCGGGTCGTTGGCGGCGTTGACCGGCTTCTGGTTGATGAAAGTGTCGAGCGCCACCGCGGTCTTGCCGGTCTGGCGGTCGCCGATGATGAGCTCGCGCTGGCCACGGCCGACCGGCACGAGCGCGTCGAGCGCCTTCAAGCCCGTCTGCACCGGCTCGTGCACGCCCTTCCGCGGGATGATGCCGGGCGCCTTCACCTCGACGCGGCTCCTGGCCTTGGCATTGATCGGGCCCTTGCCGTCGATCGGATTGCCGAGCCCGTCGACGACGCGGCCCAAAAGCTCTTTGCCGATCGGCACCTCGACGATGGCGCCGGTGCGCTTGACGATGTCGCCTTCCTTGATGTCGCGGTCGTCGCCGAAGATCACGATGCCGACATTATCGGTCTCGAGGTTGAGCGCCATCCCCTTGATGCCGCCCGGGAACTCGACCATCTCGCCGGCCTGGACGTTGTCGAGGCCGTAGACGCGGGCGATGCCGTCGCCGACCGAAATCACCTGGCCGACCTCGGCCACGTCGGTCTGCTTGTCGAACTCGGCGATCTGCTTCTTCAAGATCGCGGAGATTTCGGCCGCCTGGATGTCCATTCTCTTGCTCCCTTAGGCGGCGCGCAGCGCGCGCCGGAGTTTCTGCAATTGGGTGCGGATCGAGGTGTCGACCATGCGCGAACCGACGCGCACGACCAGGCCGCCGATGAGCTCGGGCTCGACCTTGGCCTCGATGTTGATCTTCTGGCCGACCACCTTCTTCAGGGCATCGGTGAGCGCCGCGCTCTGCTCGGCCGACAGCGGCCGGGCCGACGCGACATGGACCGTCGCCTCGCCGCGCCGTTTGGCGAGACGGGCGAGGAACGCGTCGACCATGCCCGGGAGCACGAACAGGCGCCGGTTGCCGCCGACCACGCCGACGAAGCGGCGCACGAGATCGCCGGTCTTGGCGGCCGCGAGCACGGCTTGCATGCCCCTCGTCTGGGCCTGGCGGTCGATCAGCGGCGAGCGCAGGAAACGGCGGAGATCGGGCGAGCCGTCGATCATCGCTTTGAGGTGGCGGAGATCCTCCGCCACCGCGTCGAGCGATTTGGACTCATCGGCAAGGTCGTAGAGCGCGGTCGCGTAGCGCTCGGCGACGCCGCTCAAACCGGAGGATTCGCTGGCCAAGGACGACGGGCCCCATAGTCAAAAAGAGCGCCCGAGCGGCCTGCATGCCTCGTCTTAGGCCCGCACCCCCGGACACCCTGTCTGGAACGATCGGTGTCGAAACAAAAACCCGCCGGCCAAGTCACCCCGGCCGGCCGGCGCCGGTTGGTAACACGGACCCCCAGGGTGTGCAACCTAGGCCCCCGCGCCGCGCCATTTTGGCGCGGAATCTCGGGTTTGCGGGGCGATTCAAGCGCTTGGAGAGGGGCACGCAAGCGCGTCCGTGCGCGTAAGAATCGGGCAGCAAGGAGCGCCCGTCGCGGCTTCTGGGACGAGCCCGGGGAAGCGCCCCGCGGGAGCTTTGGGGGACGACAAGGGATGGACTCCGGGCGCGTCTACCGGGTCGGCCGCGACCAGACCAACGACATCGTGATCGAGCACGGGTCGGTGTCGCGCCACCATTGCGAGCTGCGCCTGCACGACGACGGCGCGGTCCTCATCACCGACCTCAACAGCATGAACGGCACGGCCGTGCGCCAGAACGGCGCGTGGGACCATGTCGAGAAGGCAACAGTCGAGCGCGACGAGCGCATTCTACTCGGCGAGATCGTGACGACGGTGGCGGCGCTGTTGATGCGGGCGCCCAGGACGCCCGAACGGGCGGCCGCCGAGCGGCCGGGGGCGGACCGGCCGGCTGCCGTGCGCCCGCCCACCGTAGCGGCGATGCCAGCCCCCGCCCCGATCGCGCGCAAGATCCCGAAACCGACCACGCCGGCGATGCCGGTCGCGAAACCCGAAGCCTCGGGCCTCGTCAGCAAGCTGATCAAGAGCGACTGGGCGCGCCTGCATCGCCGCAGCCGCAATCCCAGGGTCCAGCGCGACGAGCCCAGCATCTGTCTCCCGGCTTTCGTCAGCGCGATCGAGGCCGAGGGTGATCCGGCGCGGCTGCTGCGCTCGGCGCCGTCGCTGCAGCTTTCGCAGGCCGGAGCATCGGCGCCGAGCTTGCCGCCGGCCCCGTCCGATTCGCTGGTACATTCGGCGCGCGAGCCCAAGCTTGCCGAGGGAGCCAGCATCGTCCCGCCGGCGCCGGCTGACGCCATTGCCCTTCCCTCGCGCCGCGAGCCTTCGCTGCGCGCGGGGCCTGTGCCGAGCCGCGCCGCCGGGTGCGATATTTCCGACAGCATCGCTTCGAACCCACCGCCGTCGACGCCGCATGCGCGCCGGCACTTCCTCCCGCGCTGGCTGCCGCGGCCGAGCTCTCCCGAGTTCGCCAAGTGGGCGGTGGTGGGTTCGGCCTTCCTGCTGACGTCGGGCGGCGCGCTCGCGGCCTATCTGCACTACGCGCCCGAAACGGAGATGCGCGTGGCCGCCGCCGCCGTCGCGCCGGCGCAGAAGGCCGTTCGCGGCAAGGCCGAGCGCGCGCCGGGCGACGCGCCTCCTGCGGCCCGCCCGGTGTCGAAACCGAGCGAGGAGCGCAAGGCCGAAACGCCGAAACCGCCGGCGGCCAAGCCCATCGAAGCGGCATCGGCGCGCGCGCGGCCTTGGCAGCGCAGCATCGAGGGCACGCCGGAAAGCAGCGTCGCGGCCGCGGCGCCGAGCGGCGACGGGCTTTGCCTCGCCGGCACGACGTCGTTGAGCGGCGGCTACGAAGCCTGGGTGGTCAGGACCGACGCCGAGGGCAACGTGCGCTGGCAGCGCCGGCCCGGCGGCCCGAAACGCGACGGCGCTCTCGCCGTCACCGCCGCGGGCGATGGCGGCTGCGTCGCCGCCGGCTACGACAACGACGAGACGCGGCTCTGGATCTTCAAGCTCGACGGCAAGGGTGTGCTGGCGTGGACGCGCACGGTGCCCGTGGGGCACACCGGCCGCGCGGTGGCGATCGTGCGCACGCACGACGGCGGCTTCGCCGTCGCCGCGCACGCCAAGGCGGGAGCCGATCGGCCCGATCGCGCCTTCATTCTCCGCCTCTCGTCGAACGGCGAAATCAAGTGGAGCAGGTTTGCGGGCAAGGGCGAGAGCCGCGCGGCCGATCTTCGCGAGACGCGGGACGGCGGCTTCATCGTGGCCGGCGTCGCGCGCGAAAGCGCTGAATCGCGCGTCGCGCTGTGGGCCGCGCGGCTCGACCGCAAGGGGCATACGCTCTGGGAAGAGCACTATGACGGCCCCGGGGTACCTGCGAGCGTGCGCGTCGAGGTGGCGCGCGGGCGCGACTTCATCGTCGCCGCGACCATGACCGGCGCCAAGCCGGCACCGGGCGACTCGGCTGCGGCCTCCGAACTCCGCCTGATGCGCGTCTCGGGCGACGGCGACGCAATCTGGGACCGGCGCCACGCCGGCGCCCCGCGCCACGTGGCCGGCCTCGTGCTGGTCAAGAACGGCATCCTCGTCGCCGGCGACGCCGGGAGCGAAACCTCCGAGCTCTGGCTCGCGAATTATGACGCGCAGGGCCGCGCCGTGCGCGAGAGCCGCCTGCCCGCGGCCAAGGGCGACCGCGCCTCGGCGCTTGCCGATCTCGGCCATGGGCGGCTCGTCCTCGTCGGCACCGCGGCGCTCGAAAGCGCCGCCCAGCGCGGCGCCGGCCTCATTTTCATCGACCGCGACCGCCAGCTCGCCGCCGAGCGCTGACGCCGCCGGCAAAGCCTGTTGCGCGTAGCGCACAGCGCGGGGCTCGCCTGCCTCGATGGCGCATGCTAGGAATCGGGCGCAGCATCGCGCTTCGGGGACATGCGCCGGTACCGCATCGGACGCTCGGAAACCAACGACATCGTCATTCCCGACGCGTCGGTTTCGCGCCATCACGCCGAGGCGGTCGAGCTTGGCGACGGGCGCTTCGCGCTCAGCGATCTCGGCAGCACCTTCGGCACGCATGTCTGGCGCGAGCAGAACTGGATTCCCGCCAAGGAAACCGAGATCCGCGCCGACACGGTGATCCGCTTCGGCGAATTCCGCACGACGCTGATGGACGTGCTGAGCGAGCCCGAGCGGGACGCGCTGGGTCTGAAGCCCGTACCGCCGCCCGCGGCGCGCTCGGCGCCGGCACCCGTTCCACCGCCCGCGCCGGCGCCGGTTCCACCGCCGCGCATCGCCGCTCCGGCC
>JBKOUH010000146.1:0-5380 GCA_046723285.1 Pseudomonadota bacterium | reverse complement strand
TCATGCGCCTTCACGATTTCGGCGATGCGCTGAACGCCACCGCTCCCGATGAGCGTCGCGGGCACGCGCTTCGAAATGCGGACCGATTCTTTGCCGATGACGGTCAAGTCGATCGCGGCGGCGAGGCCGGCGGCTTCCTCGAGCCGCGCCTGGGCGCGCTCCATCGCGGCAGCGTCGCCGCGCGACACCGGATGGAGGACATAGGCGCGCGTACGCGGACGAGCGGTCTCGACCGGCTGGCGGCGGGGTTTCTTTATGTCGTCGTTCAAATGGGGCGTCGATTCGGCCTGCTATTCGGCCGCTTGAGCCGTCGCATGCTCCGCTTCGGGGTCGAACAATTGCACCGGGGTCGCCGGCATCACCGTCGAGATCGCGTGCTTGTAGACGAGCTGCGAGTGCTGGTCGCGGCGAAGCAGAACGCAGAAATTGTCGAACCAGGTGACGATGCCTTGCAGCTTCACGCCGTTGACGAGGAACACCGTGACCGGGGTCTTCTGCTTGCGGATGTGGTTGAGGAACTGGTCTTGAAGGTTCTGCGGCTTTTCGTTGGACATCGCCGGTTTCCTTTTTGGTTGTTGTTGCGGTTCTCGTTGTTGCGCGCGGTTGCCTAGGCCGCCCGCCAGTCGAAGCCTGCCCGCGTTCATATGGTGAGGCCGCTTTGACGGACAAGGTCTAGTACGTCCGCCAATTCGGGTAGTTGCGCCTCGGGACTCAGCTGTTTGATACGGTCCTCCTCGCCCGCCGCGGGCCCGACCAGGATTGCTATGCAACCCGCGTGCCGGGCACACTCAACATCGATCGCAGCATCGCCCACATACCAGACGTCTTTATAAGTGCTTAGACCAAGTTCTTGAGTTGCTAAATAAATTGGATCGGGGGCCGGTTTATCGACTTTTGCATCGCCGGCGCCCACGAGCCGGCCGAAATTGCGCTCCCAGCCCAGCTTTGCCGCCTCGGCCCTCAGCAATGGGCCGGTCTTATTGCTCACGACGCCAAGAAAGTGGCCCTGACAGGCCAGGCTGCTGGTCACGCGCTCGGCCTCGGGCAGCGCGCGCAGGGTTTCGAGATGGCTGGCGCGGTAGGTCGCATAGAAGATGTCGCGCGCCTCGGGCCAGCGCTCGCCGAACATGCGCGGGACCGTATCGCGCAGCGAGGCGCGGACGCGGATGCGGCACTCCTCCATGGACCAGGCCGGAAACCCCATGGCGGTGAGCGCCGCATTGAGCGCGGCCTGGATCGTGCCCCAGGTGTCGACCAGCGTGTTGTCCCAATCGAAGAGGATCGCGCGCGGCGGCGGCAGGTGCCAGGTCATGGGCGATCCGCGTGCTCGGCGTAAAGGCGCTGGAGCGCCTTGGTGAGCGGCCCGGGCTTGCCGTCGCCGACGGGCTTCCCGTCGATCGCGATCACCGGCGTCACCCAGGAGGTGGTGCCGGTGATGAAGGCCTCCGTGGCCGCGAGCGCTTCGGCCTTCGAGAACGCCCGCTCGGCGAAGCGATAGCCCTCTTTCTCCGCCAAGGCGCGGACCGAGAGCCGGGTGATGCCGTTCAAGATGCGGTAGTCGGGCGTGTGCGTGACCAGCTCCTTGCCCTTGGTCACGATCCAGGCATTGCTCGCGGTGCCTTCGCTGATCATGCCGTCGTCGTCGACGAGCCAGGCGTCGTAGGCGCCAGCATCGAGCGCTTGCTGCTTGGCGAGCACGTTGGCGGTGAGATTCACGGTCTTGATGTCGCGCCGCTTCCAGCGGATGTCGGGCAAGGTCACGACCGCGATGCCCTTTTCCATCTGCGCGAAGTTGGGCTGCATGCGCCGGGCGGTGATGACCAGCGCCGGTCGCGCGCCTTTCGGAAACGCATGGCTCCGCGGCGCCACGCCGCGCGAGACCTGGAGATAGACGATGCCGTCGGCAACGCGGTTGCGCCGCAGCACCTCGCGCATCGCCTGCTGTAGCGGCGAGCGTGCCATCGGCGGGGCGAGCCGCATCTCGCCAAGCGAACGGTCGAGGCGGTCGAGATGCGGCAGCTCGTCGATGAGCCGCCCGCCGCGCACCGCGATCACCTCGTATATGCCGTCCGCGAACTGATAGCCGCGGTCTTCGATGTGCACATGCGCATCGCGATGCGGCAGATAGCGGCCATTGACGTAGGCGACGCGGGACATGCCCCTAACCCATTGGCGTCCCCGCAAGAGCGGAGACGGCAAGCATGATTACGACATTCAGTCCTAAAAGAAATTCAAGCTGACGGTAAACGAATTTTCCACCAAGCGACGCGGGAGGGGCGGATTCGCCGCCCTCAGGCGTCGTAACTGCGGGCGCGGGCTTCGCCGCGCTCGGCATCGGCGACGCCGAGAAGCTTCAGCTTCCGGTGCAGGGCCGAGCGCTCCATGCCGATGAAGGCCGCGGTGCGCGAGATGTTGCCGCCGAAGCGCGCGATCTGGGCCATCAGGTATTCGCGCTCGAAGGCCTCGCGCGCGTCGCGAAGCGGCATGGTCATAATCTCGGCCGACTTGTCGAGCCGCGGCAGCGGCGGCTCGGCGCCGATGATGTCGGGCGGCAGCTGGCGCGCCGTGACCACGTGCATGTCGTTGGCCGGCGTCATTATCAGAAGCCAATCGATGACGTTGCAGAGCTGGCGCACATTGCCCGGCCAGGAATAGGCCTGGAGTGCGGCGACGGCGTCCTCGCCCAGCACCCGCGGCGGCAGGCCCGCGCGCTGTGCGGCCGTCGTCATCAGATAGCGCGCCAGCGCCGGAATGTCCTCGCGCCGGCCGCGCAGCGGCGGCACGTCGATCGGCACCACGCGCAGACGATAGAAGAGATCCTCGCGGAAGCGTCCTTGCTCGATCAGCGCGTTCAAATCCTTGGCCGTGCTCGCGATCACGCGCACATCGACCTTGCAGGAAGGGCCGCCGTTCAATCGGTGCACGGCCTGGTCTTGCAGCACGCGCAGGAATTTCGCCTGGGTCTCGACTGGCATGTCGCCGACTTCGTCGAGCAACAGCGTGCCGCCATGCGCCTGTTCGAGCGTGCCGACCTTCCGCATCGGCCCATCGACGCCGAAGAGCTCCGCTTCCATGCGGTCGGGATGCATCGTGGCGCAGTTCAGCACCACGAACGGCCCGTCGCGGCGCAGCGAGCGCGCGTGAATGAGGCGCGCGACGACTTCCTTGCCGGCCCCGGCCGGTCCGGTGATGAGCACCCGGCTATTGGTCGGCGCTACGCGCTCGATCATCTGATTGACATGCCCGACCGCGGCCGAGCTGCCGACCATGTTCCAATCGACGCCGGCGCGGAACTTCAGCTCCTCGTTCTCGCGGCGGAGGCGGGCCGCCTCCATCGCGCGCGCCGCGACGACGAGCAGGCGATCGGTCTTGAACGGCTTCTCCAGGAAATCGTAGGCGCCCTTCCGGATCGCGGCGACGGCGAGTTCGACCGTGCCGTGGCCGCTGATCATCACGACAGGCACGGAGGGATGCTCGGCGCGGATCGCGTCGAGGACGCCCATGCCGTCCATGCGGCTGCCTTCGAGCCAGATGTCGAGCAGGACGAGCGAAGGCCGGCGCATGCGGATCGCGGCAAGCGCGGCGTCGGCATCGCCGGCCACGCGCGTGTCGTAGCCTTCGTCCTGCAGCGTGTCGGCAATGATCGTACGGATATCTGCTTCGTCGTCGACGATCAGAATCTCTTGCGCCATGCGCTCCCACCAAGTGGCGGCCCCGAGAGTCCCCTTCGGGCCGCGAACAGCATCCTATTCCGCCGCTTCGCCCCGCGCCACAGTTGTTTCGGGCGCGGATTCCGCGCCCGCGGCGGCCCCGGGCCAGATCAGCGCGACCCGTGCGCCGCCCTCGGCGCGATTCTCCAACTTCAATTCGCCGCCATGGTCCTCCATCACCTTGCGCGCGATGGCGAGTCCCAAGCCGGTGCCGCGCGCGCGGGTCGTCACATAGGGCTCGGTCAGGCGCGGCAGCAATTCAACCGGCAATCCCTTGCCGTTGTCGAGCACCGCGATCACGGCCTTGCCACCGTCCCGCTCGAGTCGCACTTCGATTCGTCCCTTCTTACGAGTCTTGACCGCTTCGGCCTCCCCGGCGGGCTCGAGGATCGCGGCGGCGGCGTTGCGCAAGAGATTGGTCACCGCCTGGCCGAGCAGGCGCGCGTCGCACGGCACGACGAAGCGCCCGGCCGGCCCAGTCAGGACATATTCGATCTCGGGATGTGCATTGCGTTCGAGGAACAGCGCGTGATTGGCGACGTCGCGCAGCTCCTCGTCGCGGATGACCGGCACCGGCATGCGCGCGAAGCTCGAGAACTCGTCGACGAGGCGCCCGATGTCGCCGACCTGACGGATGATCGTGTCGGTGTAGGTTTTGAACGTGTCGGGATCGGCCGTGATCTGCGCCAGGTATTTGCGGCGGAGGCGCTCGGCCGAAAGCTGGATCGGCGTCAGCGGATTCTTGATCTCGTGCGCGATGCGGCGCGCCACGTCGGCCCAGGCCGCCTTCCGCTGCGCCGATTGCAGCTCGGTGATGTCGTCGAAGGTGATGACGAAGCCCACCACCTCGTCGCGCACTTCCTGGGCGCCGACGCGCGCCAGCAGCGTTCGCCCGCGGCCCTCGCGCGCGATCTGAATCTCGCGGTCGTGAAGCCGTTCCGGCCGCTCCAGCGCGGCCGCGACCAGCTCGCCCATCTCGGGCACGACCTCGCCGAGCGGATCGCCGATTCGCGCCTGGAGGTTGGTTGCGAGCAACTCGGCGGCCGAGCGGTTCGGCAGGTTGATGCGGCCCTTGGCATCGAGGCCGATCACGCCGGCCGAGACGCCGGTCAGCACGGTCTCGGTGAATTCGCGCCGCGCGTCGAGCTGGCGGTTGGCTTCGATCAGCTCCTCGCGGTTGCGCGCAAGCTGCGCCGTCATGCGGTTGAACGAGCGCGCCAGGCTTCCGAGCTCGTCATCGGCGCGGCGCGGGTTGACGCGCACGTTGAGCTCGCCGGTTCCCACCCGTTCGGCCGCGGTAATGAGGTCGCCGATCGGGCGCACCAGCTGGTAGGCGATCATGAACCCGAGCCAGATCGCCGCCAGCAGCAGCAGCAGCGAAACGAAGCCGAACAGCAGATAGAACGAGAGCTGCACGCTCGAGCGCTGGCCCTCGAGGCGGACGTAGTCCTCGACCGCGTTCCGAAGCTGGCCGACGTGCCGGACGAGATTCACGTCGAGCGGGCGCTCCATGACGAGATAGACGTCGGCGTCGAAATAGATCGCGAGGCGCGACATTGCGCGCAGGATGTTCGAACGCGAGCCCGAGGTGAGGACGACGACCTCGTTCTCTTTCAAGCGCGGAATAACCGCATCCAGATCGCGCGCGTGATCGATGCCCAGGCTCAGCC
>JBKOUH010000198.1:0-3042 GCA_046723285.1 Pseudomonadota bacterium | reverse complement strand
ATCCTGACCTTCGCGGTGAGCGCCAGCGACTGGCAGACCTTCCTCGGCATCCCGATGTCGCTGCAGTTCCAGCTGCCCGCCGGCGGGCGCGGGCCGGTGGCCTCGTTCCTCGGCATCGAGAGCAGCCTCTTCACGGGGAGGGGCCTCGGGCACCTGTTCCTGCCGGCGCTGAACCTCGCGCTGTTCAAGCTCGCGCTGGTGATCCGCCTCACGCGCGCCGGCATGCGCGAGACCATGCTGCTCGACTACGTCAAATACGCGCGCGCCAAGGGCCTCTCGATGCGCCGGGTGGTCTTGGTCCACGTGATGAAGAACATCATGATCCCGATCGTGACCGTGCTCGGCCTCGAACTGGGCTCGCAGATCGCGTTCGCGGTCGTGACCGAGACCGTGTTCGCCTGGCCCGGCATGGGCAAGCTCATCATCGAATCGATCGACAAGCTCGACCGGCCGGTGATCGTCGCCTATCTGCTGGTCATCGTCGTCGTCTTCATCGTCATCAATCTCATTGTCGACGTGCTCTATTCGGTGCTCGATCCGCGCGTGCGGCTGGCGGCGAGGGCCTGACGATGTCCGAAGCGGCACTCCCGGGCGAAGGCGCCGAAATTCCGGTCCGCGAGGAGCTGACCTTCGTCCGCTTCTGGCGCGAGTTCCGGGAGAGCCGCATCGCCGTGGCGGCGCTGCTCGGTGTCGTCATCGTGGTGCTCGCGGCGCTGCTGGCGCCTCTCTTGGCGCCGCAGGACCCCTACGACCTCCGCCAGCTCGACATCCTCTCCAACCTGCTTCCGCCCGGCAGCAAATCGAGCGCCGGCTACACGCATTGGCTCGGCACCGACGATCAGGGCCGCGACATGCTCTCGGGCATCCTTTACGGCCTCAGGATCTCGCTCGGCGTCGGCGTCTCGAGCGGCGTGATCGCGCTCATGATCGGCATGACGATCGGCCTGTTCGCGGCCTATGCGGGCGGGCGCGTCGAGGCGTTCGTGATGCGCGTCGTCGACGTGCAGCTCTCGTTTCCCGCGGTGCTGGTGGCGCTGATCCTGCTGGCGGTGCTGGGCCGCGGCGCCGAGAAGATCGTCCTCTCGCTCGTGATCGTGCAATGGGCCTATTACGCGCGCACGGTGCGCGCCTCGGCCATCGTCGAGCTCAACAAGGAATATGTGGCGGCGGCGCGCTGCCTCGCGCTCGGCCCGTGGCGCATCGTGTTCCGCCACATCCTGCCGAATTGCCTGCCCCCGCTGCTCGTCGTCGGCACGATCCAGACCGCCTACGCGATCGCGCTCGAGGCGACGCTGTCCTTCGTCGGCGTCGGCATGCCGCTGACGGAGCCTTCGCTCGGCCGCCTCATCGCCAACGGCTACCAGTACATGCTCTCGGGCAAATACTGGATCAGCGTGTTCCCGGGCCTCGCGCTGCGGTTCGCCATCGTCAGCATCAACCTCGTCGGCGACCAACTCCGCGACATCCTCAATCCGCGGCTGAGGCGGTAGATGGCCGAGCCGCTGCTCCGCGTCGAAGACTTGAAGACGCATTTCTTCACCCGCGCCGGCGTGGTGAAGGCGGTGGACGGCGTGTCGTTCGCGCTCGAACGCGGGCGCATCCTGGGGCTCGTCGGCGAATCGGGCTCGGGCAAGACCGTGACCGGCTTCTCGATCATCGGCCTCGTCGACCCGCCGGGGCGGATCACGGGCGGCCGCATTCTGTTCAAGGGCCGCGATCTCGCGGCGCTGCCCGAGCCCGAGCTTCGCAAGTTCCGCGGCGCCAACATCGCGATGATCTTCCAGGACCCGGCGATGACGCTCAATCCGGTATTGCGCATCGACACGCAGATGATCGAGGCCGTTCGGGCGCACGCAGCGGTGGGCGAGGGCGACGCTCGCTCTCGCGAGCGCGCGCGCCAGCGGGCGCTCGCCGCGCTCGCCATGGTCGGCATTCCCGCGCCCGAGGAACGCTTGCGCGCCTATCCGCACCAGCTTTCGGGCGGCATGCGCCAGCGCGTCGCCATCGCCGTGGCGATGATGAACAAGCCCGACCTCATCATCGCCGACGAGCCGACGACGGCGCTCGACGTCACGATCCAGGGCCAGATCCTTTACGAGGTGCAGCGCCTCTGCCGCGAGACCGGCACGGCGCTGATCTGGATCACGCACGATCTCACGGTCGTCGCCGCCATCGCCGACGAGATCGCGGTGATGTACGCGGGCAAGATCGTCGAATACGGCGCGGCCGACGACGTGCTCGACCGGCCGCGGCACCCCTACACCGCGGGCCTGCTCAATTCGGTGCCGAGCCGCAACGCGAAGGGCGTGCCGCTCGCGCAGATCCCGGGCATGACGCCGTCGCCGCTCGATCCGCCGCCGGGCTGCCTGTTCCGCCAGCGCTGCGCGCGCGCGACGGCGGCCTGCGCGGCCGATCCCGCGCTCGCGGGCGACCCGTCCACGGGCGCGCACGTGTTCCGCTGCCACCACCCCCTGGAGGCCGCGTGAGCGCCGCGCCGCTGCTAGCACTCGAGGGGATCAAGTGCCTGTTCGTGCGCCGGCTCGATCTCGCGGCAAGGATCGGCAACGCGCTCGGCGCCGGATTGCGCGAAGACGTCGTGCACGCGGTCGACGGCGTCGATCTCGCGATCCGCGAGGGCGAGGTGGTGGGCCTCGTCGGCGAATCGGGCTGCGGCAAGTCCACGCTCGGGCGCATCGTCGCCGGCATCCTGGCGCCTTCGGCCGGAACGGTGCGCTATCGCGGCAATGATATCGCGTCGTTGCCGCGCCGCGAGCGCAAGGCCGCGTCGCTCGCGGTGCAGATGATCTTCCAGGATCCGTTCGCGTCGTTGAACCCGCGCAAGCGCGTGGGGTCGGCGATCGGCGAGGCGCCGCGCGTGCACGGCCTCGTGCCGGCGCGCGCGCTTTCGCGCTATGTCGACGATCTCATGCGCCGCGTCGGGCTCGATCCCGCGCTGAAGCGCCGCTACCCGCACCAATTTTCGGGCGGCCAGCGCCAGCGCATCGGCATCGCGCGCGCGCTCGCGGTCAAGCCCGAATTCCT
>JBKOUH010000200.1:0-4242 GCA_046723285.1 Pseudomonadota bacterium | reverse complement strand
AGGCGGTAAAGGCCTTCGTAGCGCTCAAGCCCGGCGCTGTGCTCGCCCGCGCCGATCTCGAGGCCTATTGCGAGGCCAACCTCGTCAAATACAAGCGCCCGAAGCACATCGAATTCCTGCCGGCGTTGCCCAAGACCAGCGTCGGCAAGCTCGACAAGCTCGCGCTGAAGCGCATGTGAGCGCGAGCGCGGCCCGCCCGCGCGGATCGTGCTTGATGTGCCGCGGCGATCGCGCTCTGTTGCAGCGGCCGCAATACAGGCAGTTCCCGTGACCTACACCGCGCCGCTCGACGACATCCGCTTTCTTCTGCGCCGCGTAGCGCCGATCGCACGCCTCACGGCATTGCCGCGCTATGCGCATGTCGACGCAGACGATGCCGAACGCGTGCTCGCCGGGGCCGCGCGCTTGGCCGAAGCGGTGATCGCACCCATCAACGCGCCCGGCGACGAAGAAGGCGCGCGGCTCGCGAACGGCGTGGTCGTGACGCCCAAGGGCTACCGCGACGCCTTTGCCAAGCTGAGCGCAGGCGGCTGGGCCGGCCTTTCGCTGCCCACGGCGCAGGGCGGCCAGGGCATGCCGCAACTCGTGCAGACCGTCTTCACCGAGATGGTGAGCGGCGCCAGCCTCGCCTTCGGCATGGCGCTGATCTCGTCGGTGGGCGGCGCCAAAGTGATCGGCGCGCATGCGACGCCGGCGCAGGCCGCGATGTTCTTGCCGCAACTCGCCGACGGCTCGGCCACGGCCACCATCGTCATGACCGAGCCGCATGCCGGCTCCGATATCGGCCTCGCGCGCACGCGCGCGGTGGCGAAGGGCGACGGCACCTATGCGATCTCGGGCACCAAGATCTTCATCTCCTTCGGCGACCACGATCTCTGCGACCAGATCCTGCACATCGTGCTCGCGCGCACGCCCGCGGCGCCGCCCGGCATCAAGGGACTGAGCCTGTTCCTGGTGCCGAAGCGGCTGCCGCAACCCGATGGCACGCCGGGCGTCGTGAACCGCGCGCGCGCCGCGCGGCTCGAGAAGAAGATGGGCATCCACGGCTCGCCCACCTGCGAGATGGTATTCGAGGACGCCGTCGGCTGGCTGCTCGGCCGCGAGGGCGACGGCATCCGCAACATGTTCACGATGGTGAACTCGATGCGCCTCGACGTGGGCGCGCAGAGCGTCGGTGTCGCGGGCGCCGCATTGCGCAAGGCGCTCGACTACACGCAAAAGCGCCGCCAGGGCGGACGCGGACCGGACGGCGGACCGGTGCCGCTCGCCGCCCATGCCGATGTGCGCCGTCAACTCATGCAGATGCGCGCCTGGACCGAGGGCTTCCGCGCGCTCCTCTACACGGCGGCGCTCGAGGAAGACATCGCCAACGCCGGACCCGAGGCGGAGCGAAGCGATGCGCGTGACCTCGTCGAATGGCTGCTGCCGCTGGTGAAGGCGGGTGCCAGCGATGCCGGATTCCGCGTCGCCAACCAGGCGATCCAGCTGCATGGCGGCCACGGCTATGTGTTCGAGCACGGAGTCGAGCAATTGGCGCGCGACGTGCGCATCGCGGCGATCTACGAAGGCGCCAACGCGATCCAGGCGATCGACCTCGTCACGCGCAAGCTCGCGCAGGAGAACGGCCGCCGCGCTGAGGTGTTCACGTCGCGCATCCGCGCGATCCTCGCCGCCGCGCGCGGCCGCGAGATCACGCGCGAGATCGCGGCGGCGCTCGAAACGGCGCTGCCGCATTTCGAGCGGGCGACGCGCTACATGCTCGAGAAGGCCAACGGCGCCGCCCGCGATGCGCTCGCGGGGGCCTCGGCCTATCTCGATCTCGCCGCGCACCTTGCCGTGGGCTGGATGTGGCTCGAGATGGCGGCGAAGGCCGATCCTGCGAACGCCGCCGAGGCCGCGAAGCCCGCGCTCGCCCGCTTCTTCGCCGAGGACGCGCTCGCCGCCTGCGATCTTCTCGCCCGCCGCGCCATGAACGGCGCGGCGGCGATCGATGCGCTCGGCGACGTGTAGCTCTGCGCGTCGTAGCCCCGGAGCGCTACGCGGCCAGCGCCTCGATGCGGCCCTGACGGCGCGCGCAGTCCTCGGCCAATTGGCGCAGGGACGCGCCGCAATTCGCGGTGAGGCTCGACCCGTGCATGACCGCCAAGGTGCGCGGCGCCAGATCGGCGAGGCGGTGAAGCGTGGGCACCGTGACCGGATGGAGACTCATCGATTGGAACAAGCCCTCCGCCGCGATCGCGGGTCCCACGATGTCGTCGTCGGTCGTCGCCGGCCCATCGCCGACCTGGCCGAGAAGGTCGCTGCAGAACAGCGTCGATGTCGCTTCCTCGAACAGAAGGCCGGCGTCCCAGCCATGCGGCACGTGCGGCGTCGCCAGGAAGCGGACTCGCTTTCCGCCGAGATCGAGGGCCTCTCCATCCTCGAGCTTGCGCGGCGCGCGATCGGCGAGATCGTTCAGCGACACGTCGCAGGCGATGGGGCCGTGCAGGACGCTGGCCCGCGGGGACGCTTCGAACCAACGGTTCATGGCGCCGCATTCGTCCGCCTCGACGTGGCTGAACGAGAGCCAGCGCAAGCGGGCCAGCGGAACGACGCGCGCAACGGCTGCCGATATCGCGGGAAACATCGCGCGATGCCCGCAATGGAATAGCAGCGGCTCCTCGGCCGCGATCAGGAATTGATTGAAGGCAAAGCCGGCGGGCGGCGCCACCTCGGGCACGAATGTCGAGAGGCGGTAGATGCCGTCGGCGATCTCGTGGATCTTCGTTTCCATGGCTGCGGCTCCGATTGCTGGGGTTGAAGACGTAAAGAGGCTCAAGCCGACCCGCTCCCGCAGGCGTCGAGCCAGGCGTTGATCACGCTGGCGATCTGCCGCGCGGCGGCCGCGGCCGTGAAGCCGGCCGCGCGCAGCGTGCGGCAAACGCTGTAGTCGATGAGCGCAGTGACTGTCGCCATGTCGGGGCTGCGGGCGCCGGACGTGCCGAGGGCGGCGGCGACGAGCGTCCGCTGCCGCGCCTCCTCCTCGGCGAAGAACTTGCCGAGCGGCGCGAATTTGCCGCGTTCGCCGCGCACGGTGTCGTAATTCGGCAGGCGCTGATAGCGCTCGAACAGCACCCGCACCAAGCGCTCGACGCGTTCCGCGCGGGTCTTGGCGCCGACGAAAAGATCGGGATCGATCGGGGGCGCTAGCGTGAGCGTGTGCCGGCCGCACGCGCGGATGGCGTCGTCGTAGGTTGGAAAGTGGTGATAGACCGTGCCGACGCTGACGTCGGCGCGCTCCGCGATCTGCTTCATCGAGGTCGCGGCGATGCCCTGCTCCGCGTGCAGCGCGTAGGTGGCATCGACGATGCGCCGCCGCGTTTCGTCGGCCGCTTCCCCGCGTCGTCCAAGACGATATTTGCGAACCATGAGGCAATTTTGACTGATCAGTTATTCAATGAATATCATTTCGACTAAACTTTGTCAAGCCCACGAGGGGCCTGCGGGCAAGGGCGCGCCGCCCGGGCAACCCTAGCAAAATGTTGTATTTCTGCCCGCGCTTACGGCCGCGGCGCCGCCGCGCGCCGCAGGCGGTCGTTGATCGCGGCGCCGATGCCCTCCTCCGGGATCGGCATCACGGCGATCGTGTGCGCCTGGCTCGCATCGAGGCGGTGGAGATAGGCGAAAAGGTTCGCCGCCGCCTCGACGAGGTCGCCTGCCGGCGAAAGGTTGAGCGAGGCCAAGATGCTGCGCGGCGGGTTGGGGCCGAAGGCGAGGAAGGCCTCGCCCGGTTCGGCCGTGGCGGCATTCAGGCGCAGCGGCTTCTTGGGCGCGTAATGGCTCGCGAGCATGCCCGGCGACTTGATCTCGTCGTCGCTGATGATCTCGCTGTTGGCGATGGTCAGCGGCGGCGCGGCCTCGCCGCCCTCGCCGTCGACCGGCACGGCGAAGATCGGCACCGGCGCGCCGAGCACTTCCGCGATCTCCTCGGCGGTAACGAGGCCGGGGCGGAGGATGCGCGCCTCGGGCACCGAGAGATCGATCACCGTCGATTCGAGCCCGCCCGGGCATTTTCCGCCGTCGAGGATGAGATCGACCTTGTCGCCGAGCAGCTCGACGACGTGCTGCGCCTCGGTCGGCGAGAGCCGCCCCGAGGGATTGGCCGAGGGCGCCGCGATCGGCAGGCGGACCGTGCTGAGCAGCGCCTGCGCCACCGGGTGCGCGGGCATGCGGAGGGCCACCGTATCGAGGCCGGCGCTGGCG
>JBKOUH010000322.1:0-4411 GCA_046723285.1 Pseudomonadota bacterium | reverse complement strand
ATGCGGTAGACCACGACGAGATGCGGCTGCACGCCCTCGACGATGACGAACACGAGCGACGCGCCAGCCATCGCCAGCGCGATCGGCACCCCGATCAGCATGAGACCGAGGAACACCAGGATCAGCAGCAGCGTCACTGGTGGCGGCCCTCGACGTGGACGCGCACGAGCGGGCTCGTGCCGGTGCGCCAGTTGATCACCGTCACCTGGATCGCGCGCAGCGTCATGACGAGCAGGCCCGCGGTGCAGACCCAATAGACGGTGCTCATCGGCCAATCGATGACGACCATGCGCTGCGTGCGCATGATCAGGGTGATTTCGTAGCCGAGGAACGTCGCGTAGCCGAAGAACGCGATACGGAGCAAATCGACCAGCATCGAGAGCACGATGGCGATCGGGCGCGGCAGGTAGACGTAGAAGAACTCGACGTGGATGTGCGTGAACCGCCGGACGGCCATGCCGCCGCCGACGAAAGTGAGGCACATCAGCACGTAGCGCGCGATCTCCTCGGTCCAGGCGAGCGAGTCGTTGAGAATGTAGCGCGTGACGAACTGGAGAACGCCGATCCCGGCGAGCAGCCAGAACAGCGCGAAAGCGAGCCAATCCTCGAAGCCGTAGTCGCTGAGCTTCAGGTTCGCGGCGTCGTCCGCGGTCCCGAGCGTCGGATCGCCGAGATTCGGGCCGCCCCCGGCACTTTCAGTCATATTCGGTGAACGCTGTTCGAAATGCCGATGACGGCGCGGACGCGGCGGACCCCGCGGGAACCGCCGCGTCCGGTCGCTACTTGATGGCTTGCAGGCGGTCGTATTGCTCCTTGGTCCAGCCGGCGCCCGCGCTGGCGTCGTTGTGCAGCGGAACGGCCGCCGCGCGGAACGCGGCGAGGTTCGGCGTCACCACCGTCTTGCCTTGGGCCTTGAACCATTCCGGCAGCTTCTGCTCGGAAGCGCGGATCGCGGCCGACGCGCGGTCGGCGGCGCCGGCAAATTCCTCGGCGAAAATCGTCTGCTCGGCCGGGGAGAGGCGCTTCCAGAGCGGCGAGCCGATCACCGTGACCAGCGCCTCGAAGATGTGGCCGGTCAGGACGATGTGGCTCTGCACTTCGTAGAACTTCTTCGCCTGGATCGTCGGCAGCGGGTTCTCTTGCCCGTCGACCGTGCCGTTCTGGAGCGCCAGGTAAACCTCGGCGAACGCGATCGGCGCGGCGTTGGCGCCGACCGATTTCGTGAACATGAAGAACAGCGGCGCCTGCGGCACGCGCAGCTTCATGCCTTTCATGTCGGCCGGCGTCATGATCGCTTTGTTCGCGGTCACGTGGCGCGCACCGTAATAGGTGAGGCCCACGACCTTGTTGCCGGTCGCCTTGAAATAGCCCTCGGCCAGCTCCTTGAAGAAATCGCTCTTGGCGTATTTCTGCCAGTGGTCGAAATCGCGGAACATGTAGGGCGCGTTGCCGATCGCGAGCGGCTTGTAGGAGGCGCCGGCGAACGCCGTGCCGGTGTAGATCATGTCAATCGTGCCGAGCGGCAGCGCCTGGTTGATCTGCTGCTCGTTGCCAAGCGCCGAGGCCGGGAACACTTGGATGTCGTACTTGCCGTTGGTGCGCGTCTTGATCACCTCGGCCGCCTTCACCGCCTCGCCGTGATAGGGCTCGCTCGTCTCGTAGACGTGCGCGAACTTCAGCTTCTGCTGGGCCGCGGCGCCTCCAACGGTAGAGAGCGCGGCGAAAAGAACGGCGGCGGCGATTGCCCCCGCATGTCGCAAACTCATGGGCATTCCTCCCGGGCAAGATTTAAAGTGCGGGCCTCGAACAGGCTCTTGATGACAGCCGGCGCGTGCCGATCGACGAAGGCTGCGCGCCGGGCAACTTGTCAGACATCATATGACATGGATACTTGGCCACGCAAGGCTGGGGCTTCCGGGCGAGGACAATAGAGCGTGGCGCGCATCCGTAGCATCGAGATCCGGCAAGTCGACCTGACGCCGCCGGTCGTCCGCACCGACGCGATCCAGAGCTTCGTCAAGCAGGAGACGCCGCTCGTCCGCATCGCGGCCGACGACGGCGCCGAGGGCACCGGCTATGCCTACACGATCGGCGTCGGCGGTTCCTCCGTCGTTGCCCTCCTCCGCGATCATTTCGGCCCGTTCCTGCTGGGGCGCGATCCGGCCATGGTCGAGGAGAACTGGAACGCGATGCTGTTCCACTCCCACGCGACCACGGTCGGGGCCATCACCGCCCTCGCCATGGCCGCGATCGACACGGCTCTATGGGACATGCGCTGCCGGCGCGCCGGCTTGCCGCTCTCCGTGATGGCCGGCGGCGCGCGCGCCCGCATCCCGGTCTACACGACCGAAGGCGGCTGGCTGCACATTGCGCCGGAGAAGCTCGTCGAGGAGACGCTCGCCGCCAAGGCGCAAGGCTTCAAGGGCGCCAAGATCAAGGTCGGGAAACCCTCCGGCGCCGAAGATGCGCGACGCCTCACGGCCGTCCGCCAGGCCGTGGGCGACGATTTCGCGCTGATGGTCGACGCCAATCAGCGCTTCTCGGCCGCTGAAGCCGTGCGCCGCGCGCAGCGCTGGGTGCCGCTCGATCTCGAATGGTTCGAGGAGCCGCTCCCCGCCGACGACATCGACGGCCACGTGAAAGTCGCGGCCGCATCGGCGACGCCGATCGCGGTCGGCGAATCGCTCTACAGCCCCGGCCACTTCGCCGAATATCTCAAGCGCGGCGCGTGCGGCATCGTGCAGGTGGATGTGGCGCGCATCGGCGGCATCACGCCCTGGCTCAAGGTCGCGCACATGGCCGAGGCTTGCAACGTGCCGGTCGCGCCGCATTTTCTGATGGAGCTACACGCGGCGCTCTGCTGCGCCGTGCCCACCGCACAATGGCTCGAATACATCCCGCAGCTCGACCCGATCACAACGTCGCGTCTGCGCATCGAGGACGGTTTCGCCTACGCCGCGAACGCACCCGGTCTCGGCATCGAATGGGATTGGAAGGCGATCGAGCGGATGACGGGTGGTAGGGAATCGCATGTAACACCTCGTCACCAAAGGTGACTTTGATCGGCGCGGGCGGCTGTGGCACAGTCCGCGCGCCTCTCGCAGGGAGAGGCGCATCCGGGGATTCGGTCCGTTATTTCAATGGCTTCCAAGGGAAAATCCGGCATCGCCGCGATCGTGCTCGCCGCCGGCAAGGGCACGCGCATGAAATCAGCGCTGCCCAAGGTCATGCACGAAGTGGCCGGACGCGCGATGGTCTTGCACGTGCTCGGCGCGGTGAAGGCGATCGGCGCCGGGCGCGCCGTGGTCGTGATCGGCCCCGACATGCCCGAGGTCGGCGACGCCGTGAAGCCGTACGAGACCGCGATCCAGCCGCGCCAACAAGGCACCGGCGACGCGGTCAAGGCGGCCAAGGCGGCGCTCAAGGATTTCCGCGGCACCCTCTTCATCCTCTACGGCGACACGCCGCTGATCACGCCCGAGACGCTCACCCACATGTTGGCGGCGCGCGAGCGCACCAAGCCGCAAGCCGCGATCATCGTGCTGGGTTTCCGGCCGGCCGTGCCGGGCGCTTACGGGCGGCTCATCGTCGACCGCGCGGGCGCGCTCACCGGCATCGTCGAGGCCAAGGACGCCTCGCCGGCCGAGCTCAAGATCGATCTCTGCAATTCGGGCGTCATGGCCGTCGACGGCGCGCTCCTCTGGGAACTGCTCGACAAGATCGACAACAAGAACGCCAAGGGCGAGTATTACCTGACCGACATCGTCGGCCTCGCGCGCAAGAAGAAGCTCCGCTGCGGCTACATCGAGGCGCCCGAGGAAGAATTGCTCGGCGTCAACGACCGCGTCGATCTCGCCAAGGCCGAAGCCGCGATGCAGGACCGCCTGCGCCGCGCGGCGATGGCGAGCGGCGTCACGATGGTGGACCCGGCATCGGTTTTCCTCGCCTGGGACACGCGCCTCGGCCGCGACGTCTTCATCGGCCCCAATGTCGTGTTCGGGCCCGAGGTCGTCGTCGGGGACGGCGCCGAGATCCGCGCGTTCTGCCACTTGCACGGCGCCGACGTGGGCGCCGGCGCGATCATCGGCCCCTATGCGCGGCTCCGCCCCGGCACAAAGCTCGGGCCCAACGTCCACATCGGCAATTTCGTCGAGTGCAAGGCGGCGCTGATGGGCGAAGGTGCGAAGGCCAATCACCTCGCCTATGTCGGCGACGCCGAGGTGGGCGCCAAGGTGAACATCGGGGCCGGCACGATCACGGCCAACTACGACGGCTTCTTCAAGCACAAGACCGTCATCGGCAAGGGTGTGTCGATCGGCTCGAACACGGTGCTGGTGGCGCCGGTGCGCATCGGCGATGGCGCCCTCGTCGGCGCCAGCAGCACGATCACGCGCGAGGTGCAGCCCGACGC
>JBKOUH010000443.1:0-2177 GCA_046723285.1 Pseudomonadota bacterium | reverse complement strand
CATCGGCCTCGCTGCGCTCGGCGACCGGGCGGCCGGTGTCGCCGGCCATGCGGCGCGCATCGTCGCGCTCGTGGCGCAGCACGTCGGCTTCGGGGCAGAGGCCGCGGCCCAGCGGCATCGCGTCGGCGTACCAGCCGAGCGGCAGATGGCGGCGCGCCTCGATCGTCTGGATCAGCTCGCCGACCGAGCAGCCGGATTTGTCGCCGGCGCGGATTTCGGTGAGCGAGCAGCGGCCGGCGGTCGAGTCAGCGGCGCGGCGGATCACGTCGCGGATCTCGCCGTCGAGCCAGATGTTGCGCGCCATGCCGAGCGTATCGGCGTTGAACAGGATCGCGGCCGCGGCGGCGACGCCGAGCGCGATCGCCGCGAGTTTCTTGCGGTACCAGCCCGAGACGCGCGTCATCGCCTGGTCGTACCAGCGCGCAAGATGCGCTTCGAGATCGCCGACCGTGGCGCCTTCGGCGGTAACGAAGCTCTGCAGCACTTCGGCGATGTAGCGGTAGCACACCTGCTCGGCCTCGAGCTGCGCGCCCTTCTGCTCGAGCGTGCCTTTGTAGCCGAGGTATTCGCGCACATAGTCGTCGCGCTCGCGCTCGGCGTTCTTGGCGACGTTCTCGCCCGTGGCGAGCTGGTTCTCCGCGGTGGTGAGCTCGGCCGGCGTGGCGCCGCTGCGCCGGAGATTGCGCTCGCGCTGGCGCAGCTGCTCCAGGACTTGCGTCGCCTCGTCCATGCGCTGATTGACGATCTGGCCCTTGCGGTAGATCTCCATCTTCAGCTGCTCGTACTTCTCGACGATGCGGTCGATGTTGGCGAGGAAGCTGCCGGGCGAAAGATCGTTGCCGATGGCGGCGAGCTTGCGCTCGGTCTGCGCCAGGAACGCCTTCGCGAAGACGGGGCCGGGAATATAGGAAGGATCGCGCTCGCCGTGCTTCAGGCCGGCGATGAGCGGGTGGCGATAGAGATCCTCGGTGACGCGCTTGAACTTCGCGTCGCTCAACAGATTCTCGATGCCGGCCCTGAGCGTGCGCGCGCGGAGGCGCGTGGCCTGGGCAATCCACTCGTTGACGATCGTGCAGAGAAGGCTCAACAGCAGGTAGACGACGACGAGGCCGAAGGCCACGTCCAAAATCGCAATCCCGGTCATTGTTTCCCCAGTTGATGCGATCGAAAGGGCCCGCCCGCGGAGCCGCGCCGGGAAGCTAGGAGGAAACGCCGCCGCTGTCGAGGCGGGGCAAGGGCGCTATTCGGCCGCCACCGCCGGGGCGAGCACCATCGGCGCTTCGTCCGCGTTGGCGACGATGTCGCGGCTCAAGCGCCGCAGATGATAGCCCATCAGCGACAGGGTTATGGCAAGGCCGACCGCGATCGGCCCCTTCCGCGCCGCAAAGCCGATGAGCTTCCAGAAATGGCGCCGCGCCTCGTCGCGCATGCCCAAATGCCAAAGCGTGCGGAAGAAGGTGCCGAGCTCGCGCTTGCCGCAGGGGAACGCGGCCAGCGCCGGCGGAATCCGGCGCGCGATCGTCTTGCGCGCGCGGCGGTAGAACACCTCGGGCTCGTAGATTTGGCCGACCACGCGTTTGTAGCCGGCGACGAGCTTTCGGCGGTCCATGCGCGGCACGAAGTTGAGCCCGCTCGCATCGACGATGCCGCCGCTGAAGCGGCCGAGCAGGCGCCCTTCCGCCTTCAAGCGGTCGTAAAGCTGCGTGTGCGGAATGGCGGAGAGCAGCGAGACGGTGGCGAGCGCGATGTCGCTCTCCTCGATGAAGTCCATCTGCGCGTCGAAGATCGTCTCGGTGTCGGAATCGAAGCCGATGACGAAGCCGCCCCAGACGGTGAGCCCGTGCGCGTGGATGGTGGCGAGCGAGCGCGTCATGCTGCGCTTCAGGTTCTGCACCTTGTGGCACTCGGCGAGCGAGGCGGGCGAGACGCTTTCGAGGCCGATGAACACGGCGGCGAAGCCGGCGCGCACCATCAGATCGAGCAGCCCCGGATCGTCGGCCATGTTGAGGCTGGCCTGGGTCGCGAGCACGAACGGGCGCTTGTGCGCGTCGCGCCATTCGACGATGGCCTCGAGCAGCTCGCGGCAGCGCTTCTTGTTGCCGTAGAAATTGTCATCGGCGACGAAGATGTTGCGGCGCCAGCCGGCGTCGTAGAGCGACTGCAGCTCGGCATGCACC
>JBKOUH010000248.1:0-3606 GCA_046723285.1 Pseudomonadota bacterium | reverse complement strand
CTTCATGAGCCGGTCGACCGAGTAAGGTCCGCCGCCGCGCAGCCAGATGGCGAGGAACATCAGGGCCCAGAACAGCGTGTATTCGTAGCCGCCGCCGGGCGCGTTCCAGGCGAACGCCTTGGGCATGTAGACGAACACGGTGATGTAGGCCAACTCGATCGTGGCCGCCGCGGCGAAGAAGCGCGTGAAGAGCCCCAGCGCCACGCAAAGGCCGCCCACGAATTCGACGAAGATCAGGAAGTAGAAGAGAAACGACGGCGACGCGAAGCCCATCTTCGCGAAGTTGTCGACGAAGGGCCCCGGGCCCACCACGATCTTGCGCCAGCCATGGAACGCGAAGATGAGGCCGGTGCCGAGCCGCACGATGGGCCACGCGAGCGGCACCAGCAGCGCGTAGAGCGGCGCGAGAAACGGCAGCAGCAGCTTCGGCTCGTTGGCCGTGCTGTCGACGGAACCCGGATTTGCACTCGCCATTGTCGTCCCCCCACAAGTTTGTGCGTGCATGCTCAGGCGGCATGCATGCAGACGATGAGCCTCTCAGGTGAATTCTGCAATCGTCTTGGGCGTCCCAAGGCGGGAGCGGCGCCATCCGCAACGACGGGCGCAGCCGCTCGTCTTGCGACGAGAAACGCCGTGGTTCGCCGCGCCAATCCGGATCCGCGCGGCCCAACGCTTCAGCGGCCACGGATCCGGCTGTTTTCGAGACTACGCCGCCTTGGCGAGCGCCGCCGCCCTGAACTGCGGCATCAGGATCACGTAGAACTCGGCCGGTTCGCTGGCGCGGATCTCGTGCGCCTCGTCGATGCCGGTCGCGACCACGTCACCCTTTTTCCAGCCGCCCGAACCGCCCGCGCCGGCGCTGGCCGTGCCTTTGCCGCCGAGCGAAAAGTAGAGCCTGCGGCCCTTGGCCTTCAAAGACGCGCCGGCGGCGAGCTTCACGAAGCGGATGCCGGTGCCGTATTCGTCGAAGTTGCCGAGCACTTTTTCGGCGGCGCCGCTCTGGCCCTCGATCTGCGCCCAGGCGAACGCGTTCGAGTTCATGAACACCGGATGGTGGAAGCGCTCGGGCGGGTAGGCGAGCGGCCGCTTGCTGATGTGTTCCCAGCAGGCCTCGTAGCCGTCCTGCTGCTTCCGGCCGGTGCCGGGATTGGGATAATAGACGCCGCCCTCGAACTTGCCGGACTGGCCGAGCTCGCGCGAGGCGTTCGAGATTTGCGCCTCGGACATGTAGCCGTTGCCGCTCGCGCCGGCGAACTGCAGGACGAGCACGGTGAGATCGCCCTTGTTGCTCTGCGGTCCGTAGCGCGTCCCTTCCGGGAAATAGCCGACCGTGCCCGGCGTCATCGTGCCGTCGCGGTCGAAGCCGCCGTCGCCTTCGATCTGGAAGCGGAATTGATCGAAATTGTGCCGGTGGCGCGGCGAGAAGAAATCGCCGCCGGTGTTCACCAGCGTGAACTGGAAATTGTCGATCGAGCCCTCTTCGCCCTCGAGCAGGCGCCGCTCGATGAAGCGGCCCTGGCGGTGACGGTTCTTGCGCTCGGTGAGGGGAATCTTCGCGGCATCGACGATCTTCATGGAAGCACCTCGCTCGGCGGACCCGAGGCCCGCTCGTGGCCGGCATTATATGCAATTCTATAGATCGTTCGAAAAGTTTGAAATCGCCCCTGCCCCATGTCAAGCTTTGAAGCCTAGCGTGCGCGGCATAGCCGTGCTGCCTGAAGAAAAACGAACCGGGAGGATTCGATGTTTCGCGCCGCATTGCTGTGCGCCGCCGCCGTTGCCGCCGCGACCTTCGCCGCACCGGGTGCCCGCGCCGAGCGCTTGACCGTCAGCCAATACGCGATCCTCGTCCCGACGCTGCCTTACGCCGTGGCGCTCGAGAAGGGCTTCTTCAAGGAAGAAGGGCTCGACATCGACGGCATCATCCAGAGCCATGGCGGCGGCACCTCGGTGCGCAACATGCTGGCGAGCGACCTGCCGGTGGCGGAAATGGCCCTCACCGCGGCCATCGCCGCTTACAAGCAGGGCATCGACGTGCGCATCATTTCCGACGATGCCAACACGATCGGCGAGCTCGTCTGGGTTTCGAAGAAAGGCAGCCCGGTCAAGACCATCGCCGACCTGAAAGGCAAGAAAGCGGCGTTCACGAGCCCGCGCTCGGTCACCGAGATGATCGTCAAGATCGTGCTGAAGCGGCACGGCCTGCTCGGCCAGACCGAAACCATCGCCGCCGGCGGCATCGGCGCGGCCGTCACGGCGCTCAACAACGGCGCGGTGGACGCGGCGACGCTGGTCGACCCCGTGCTCACGCGCAAGGGCCAGGACTACCAGGTCGTCTTCAGCGCCGCCAAGGAGCTGCCCGATCTCTCCTGGGCGATGTTCGTGACCACGGGCAAATACCTCGCCGCCAACGAGGACAAGGTGCGCAAGATCGTGCGCGCGCGCATCAAGGCGGTCGATTTCATCTACGCCAACCGCGAGGAGACGGCGAAGATCTACGCCAAGCACTGGAACCTCTCCGAGGCCGACGCCAAGGCGATCCTGCCGAAATTCTACGAGATGAAGCATTGGAAGCGCGGCGCCTTCAACATGAATGGCTTCGAGACTATGTTGGAGTGCATGGAGCTGGTGGGCGAGCTCGACAAGGGCTTCGACATCAAGAAGCTGCTCGACGACCGCTTTCAATCGATGATGCAGGAAAAATAGGAAGCGCAGTTGCGGCGACGGGCGCGAAACGGGATCGCGAGGCGGCGCGCCCGCGATTCATTCGCGGCCATCGAATTTCGCGCTCGCGCCATGACCCGATGCTGACCCGCCGCCACCTCGTCTTCTGGCTGCGCATCGCGTTTCTGTTCGGCGTCGCGGGGGCGCTCGAAATTCTGTGCCGGACCGGGCGCATCCCGCGGCTCACCATGATCCCGCCGTCGGAAATGGCGGTGCATCTCTGGCACGGGCTCGCGGCCGGGCGCTACACCGCCGACATCGTCTTCACCTTCGCCAACATCGGCGCCGCGGTGGCGATCTCGATCGCATTGGGCGCGGCGCTCGGGCTCCTCATCCACGCGCTGCCGCGCCTGCGCACGCTCGTCGACCCGATGCTCGCCTCTTATTACTCGGTGCCGACCTTCGTCTTCTACCCGCTGCTGATCGTGCTGTTCGGCTTGACGCGGTGGCCGCTGGTCGCGATCGGCGCGATGTTCGGCGTGGTGGCGATGATCTTGAACACGATCAGCGGGCTCGACCGCATTCCGCGCGTGATGGTGAAGGCGGGGCGCGTGCTCCGGCTTTCGCCGTGGGCCACGATCTGGCGCATCAAAATTCCGGCGGCCGCGCCGTCGCTCTTCACCGGCATCAAGCTCGCGGTCACCTATTCGGTCATCGGCGTGATCGCCGGCGAGTTCATCCTTTCGGTGTCGGGGCTCGGCCGGCGCATCAAGCTCGCCTACGACAATCTCGACAATCCCTCGATGTATGGGCTGCTGCTGTTCGTGCTGACCGCGACGGTTCTGGTCTAGTTCCTCGTCGATGGTTGGGAGCGGCGCGTCCATCGCCGCTGGGCGCGATGAGCGGCCAGACCACGTCCGCCGCGCCGGCACGCGCCTATTT
>JBKOUH010000020.1:0-4077 GCA_046723285.1 Pseudomonadota bacterium | reverse complement strand
GCGGCAAGCGCAAGCCGTCGACGGCGGTTCGCGAATCACCCGAAGTGCGTGGCGGCACGCTCGACGACGGCAAGGTGATCTTCTTCTAGCGGTGTGTGAGCGCCGTCACTGTGCGGTTCCGGCCGGCATGGCAAGGTCCGCTTCGTTGATGCACCCCACCCAAGTTTCGCGAAAGTAATTCAAGCGGCCACTCCCCGCCCCGACCCCGACGACCCCTCCCCAGGACGCTTGGGCGCTTTCGCCGAGACGGACGGCGGCCTGTTTCCTCCCAACAGGCCGCCGTTTCGTTTGCTCCGCGCCGCACGCGCGCGGGTGGCGTGGGCCGCGTTGACTGATTTCCCGAAAAATGACCTATTTGCCCGGCGACGAGGAGTCGAGGGGGAACGGTCGAATGCGGCCATGGTTTGCGCGCGCCAGTGGCGCCGCCGGGCCGTTTGCGTGCGTCCGGCCGGCCCCTAGACCGCGGCTTTCTGCAGCCGACACAGCGCTTGCAGCCACCGACCATCCGAGGGAGACCTCTCCATGCACCGCAAGAATCCATCGCGCTTGTTGAACCGCCGCCGTTTCCTGGCCGGCAGCGCCGCCGGCGGCCTCGCCGTCGCCGGAACGATCGCAGCGCCGCACATCGCGCGGGCCGCGGACCCGGTCAAGATCGGCGTCCTTCACCCCGTCACCGGCTTCGTCGCCTATTCCGGCGCGCAGTCGCGGGCGGGCGCGATGATGGCGCTCGAGGACGTCAACGCGGCGGGCGGCATCAAGTCGATGGGCGGGGCGAAGCTCGAGGCCGTGCTCGCCGACGCGCTGTCCAAGCCCGATGTCGGCGCCGCCGAAGTCGAGAAGCTCAACGAGGCCGGCGTCGCGGCCATCGTCGGCGGTTACGCCAGCGCCATCTGCCTCGCCACCACGCAGGCCGCGGCCAAGCACAATATTCCCTACATCGTCGATGTCGGCGTGGCCGACCAGATCGTCACGCGCGGGCTCAAGAACACGTTCCGCTTCGCGCCCGGCTACGGGATCATCGCCAAGACCGCCGTGGAGGCGCTCAACACGATCAACACGGCGGCCGGCAAGCCGGTGAAATCGGCGATGATCGTGCACGAGGAGTCGCTGTTCGGCACCGGCACCGCCGGGCTCCTGCAAAAGGAGCTGCCTAAGATCGGCATCGAGGTGATGGAGATCATCAAGCACGCCAACCCGACGCGCGACTTCAACAACGTCGTGCTCCGGATCAAGGCGCAAAAGCCCGACATCGTGATCCCGGCGAACTACTACGAGGAATACGTGCTGCTCGCGCGCACGATGCTGCAGCAGAAGGTGTTCCCGAAGGCGATCTATTCGGTGCTCGGCGGCGCGGCCTCGCAATACAAGTTCATCAAGGAGTTTCCCGACGCGGCCGCCTACATCATGGACTGCAATCACTGGTACAATCCGAAGCAGCAGGCCGCGCTCGACTTGAAGAAGCGCACCGAGGACAAGGGCCTGTTCTACACCTACGAGGTGTTCCTCAATTACGAGGCCGTGCGGCTCTTGGCCGACGCGCTCGAGCGCGCGGCGTCTGCCGACCGCGCCAAGATCACGGACGCGCTCGCCGCGAGCACGTGGTCCGGCCACTTCATGCCCTATGGGCCGACCAAGTTCGAAAACGGCCAGAACACGGGCGCGCGGCCGATCAATACCCAGGTGCTCGACAAGGACATCAAGGTGATTCTGCCGGCCGAGTTCGCGAACGCCAAAGCCGTCTTTCCGGCGCCGGCCCGCGGCTGACCTCAGGAGTGCGGCGGGCGGGGCCTAGCGGCCCGCCCAAACACTCCGCCGGCCAAGACCGCGCAGGCCCGCATGATCGAGTTCAGCATCCTTGTGCCGGCCATTCTCAACGGCCTGACGACCGGCGCCGTCTACGCGCTGGTGGCTCTCGGCCTCACGCTGATTTACGGCGTCCTGCACATCATCAATTTCGCGCACGGCAGCCTGCTGATGCTGGCGCTCTACGGCGTGTATTTCCTCTACACGCTCTTCGGCATCGACCCCTATCTCGCGCTGCCGATCGCCATGCCGGCGATGTTCGCGCTCGGCTACGTCCTGCAGCGCTACTTGATCGGGCAGATGAAGGCGGCCAAGGACGAAAACATCCTGCTCGTGACGCTCGGCCTTTCGATCATCATCGAGAATCTCGCGCTCTATGCCTGGAAATCGGACACGCGCACGATCAACACGCCCTACGGATTTTCGACGATCGATTTCGGCATCGCCGTCATCGCGGTGCCCAAGGTCGTCGCCTTCGCCGGCGCGCTGGTCGTCACCGGGCTGCTGTGGCTGCTCATGCGGCGCACCGATCTCGGGCGCGCGATCCGCGCGCTGGCCAAGGAGCGCCAGGGCGCGCGCCTGGTCGGCATCCACGTCGAGCACGTCTTCGCGATGAGCTTCGGCATCGGCATCGCCTGCCTCGGCGCCGCCGCGTGCCTGCTGCTGCCCGGCTACTACGTCAATCCCGGCGTCGGAAACAGCTTCGTGCTCATCGCCTTCACCATCGTCGTGCTCGGCGGCATGGGAAGCTTCGGCGGCGCGCTCGCCGGCGGGCTGATCATAGGGGTCACCGAATCGCTGAGCGGCCTTTTCCTCGGCGAAAGCCTGGGGCAGATCGGCATCTTCCTGATCTTCATCGCCATCCTTTTGTTGCGCCCGACCGGATTGTTCGTTCAGCGCGCGTGAGGGCACGATTCGGACCGGAACCGTCATTCTGATCGTGCTGGCGGCCCTGGCGCCCCTGCCCTGGCTGCTGGACTCCGATTTCTGGCTCAACCTCGCGATCATGGCGCTCTACTACGGATTCCTCGGCCAGGCATGGAATCTGCTCGGCGGCTATGGCGGCCAGTTTTCGTTCGGCCACGCCGCGTTTTTCGGCACCGGGGCCTATGCCTCGGCCGTGCTGCAGGTGAAGCTCGGCTTCGATCCGTGGCTCGCCTTCGCGCTGGCCGGCGTGCTCGCCGGCTGCGTCGGCGCCTTCGTCGGCGCGCTGTCGTTCCGCTACGGCCTCCGCGGCTCATACTTCGCGCTGATCACGCTGGCCTTCGCCGAGGTCCTGCGCATCGTCGCTAATTCGGTCGGCTTCACCGGCGCCGGCGTCGGCACGCTGATACCGTTGAAGCAGGGCGCCGATAATTTCCAATTCGCCACCAAAGCGGGATTCTATTTCGTCATCTTCGGCCTCACCGCGCTCGGCCTGGCGATGGCGTGGTGGCTCGAGAATTCCCGTTTCGGCGCGCGGTTGTCGGCGGTGCGCGAGAACGAGGATGCGGCGCGCGCGCTCGGCGTCGACGTCTTTCGCGTCAAGCTCTCGGCGATCACGCTCTCCGCGGCGCTCACCGGCCTCGGCGGCTCGTTCTACGCGCAGTACTACCTCTACGTCGATCCCGGCATCGCCTACGGGCCGGCCGTCTCGGTCACGGCGCTGCTCGTGCCGATCATCGGCGGGCTCGGCACCGCGCTGGGCCCGCTGCTCGGATCGTTCGTCCTGGCGGCGATGAGCCAGCTCGCCCAGGCGGTGATGGGTCAGGCCCCCGGCCTCAACTTGATCCTCTACGGCGTGATCCTCGTGCTGATGATCATGTTCCTGCCCAACGGCCTCTTCGGCCTCGCGCGCATTTCGGCGCGCCGCTTCCTCATGGGGGCGCGCTGATGCTGGCGCTGCGCCAAGTCTCGAAGAGCTTCGGCGGACTCCGCGCCGTCGCCGACGTCACGTTGACGATTCCCGAAGGCGGCATCGTCGCCCTCATCGGCCCCAACGGCGCGGGCAAGACGACGCTGTTCAACCTGATCACGGGCTTCATCGCGCCCGACGCCGGCGAGATCGCTTTTGCCGGGAGCGACATCACCGGCCTTCCGCCGCACCGGCTCGCCGCGCTCGGATTGGTCCGCACCTTCCAGATCATGCAGCCGTTCGCGCATTTGAGCGTGCGCGAAAACATCGCGATCGGCGCGCATCTCCGGATCGGGAACCGCCGCGCGGCGCTGGCGCGCGCGGCCGAAGTCGCGGCGCGCACGGGCATGGGCGACCGGCTCGACCGGCCGGCGGAAAGC